>CALMOO010000907.1 GCA_937871705.1 uncultured Hymenobacter sp. | reverse complement strand
GCTCGATGCGTGCGTGGCGCACTACCAGGCCTACCTGGACGAAGCGGGGCAGGTGCAATTCAAGGGAGGCGCGAAGAGCTTCCTGCGGACGTATGAGTTTTTGGGGTCTATCCTACCCTACCAGCACGCGGCCTGGGAGAAGCTGAGCATCTTCCTGAACTTGCTAGTGCCCAAGCTGCCCTCGCCGCAGGACGATGACCTGGCGCAGGGCATACTGGATGCCATCGACATGGACAGCTACCGGGCGGAAATAGAGGCGGCACAGGCCATTGCGCTGGACGAGCAGGATGCGGAAATGCCAGCGGCGGAGGTGGGCCAGGGGGGCGGGATGGCAGAGCCGGCAATGGCGCTGTTGAGCACTATTGTAAGCCAGTTCAACACACTGTTTGGCAATATTGCTTGGCAGGATAAGGACAAAGTGGCGCAGTTTATCGCGCAGGAGTTGCCGACGAAGGTGGCGGCTAATAAGGCCTATCAGAATGCCATGGCCAGCGGCGACGAGCAGAACTCGCGCATTGAGCATGATAAGGCACTGCGGCAAGCTATTTTGGACGTGCTGCAGGACCAGACGGAGCTATTTAAGCAGTTTAGCGGCAATCCAGACTTCAAGCACTGGCTGACTGGGGAGTCGTTTCGGCAGACATATTTGCCGCCGGGTCAGTAGGCGTCGTGTTTAAGTAAAGCTGCGGGGTAGCCTAACCCTGCGGGCTAATTGAAAGGGCGGATTTTGCCGGTTTTTGCTCGACCGGCAACGCGTAAGCTGATAATTGAAGTATGAAACCAGTGACCACAAGCGCCACACCGAGCCACGAAAAGATAGAGGCATTCTTACGGCCTCTATTCATGTGAACGTCTGTACCTGTTACTTGAATTATTCCTCTTGAGTCATCAAAAGTTGATACAAAAAGGTCATGTGCATCAATCGCAAGGCGCATTGAACTGATGTAGCTATTGAGGCTAAACGCCAAGATTACTGTGCCGACAATGTTGGCCACGAGGCCGGAAATATTTAAAGCAGTTGCGGTCATAGGAGAATTTATAAGGGGGTGAAAGTCTGCTGCAGCGATTGAATCTCAGGCAGCACCGGGTGGCGTACCGCTTACTAATGAATCAGCAGTCGGTACTTTATGACAAGTTTATCCAATGTAATATTGGGCAAAGCCGCAGAATACAGAATAAGTCCCTGGCTGGGGCGCTGGTCGCCGAAGTATCGAGCCCGCAGGGGTTTCTCGTAGCGCATTTGCAAAGCGTGGCGGTCAGCTTCGGTGAGGCTGCTTTGCAAGTCCCGCAAGGGGTCAGTGGGGGTTTCAGGGTCGGGCACGGCGAACACTGGGCGCTTCACCACCGGTAGCTTTGGCGCGGGCAGGCGGCGAGCATTGCGGGCACGCTGCTTCTTGGCTGCTTCTTCCTCCAGGTTAGCCAGCCATCCCTCTGTATTTAGTCCCAATTCATCCCGGTCGTTCGGGCGAAGGTATCCCGATTGATTATTGGTGTAACCGCTGATATGGTTTAAGAGCTCATCAGACAACTGTTGCAGTTCTCTGGTACCCGGCCGGTCTATTATCCAATGTGCTTTTGCTTTAGGGTTTGGCGGGGGCATGATGGCTAGGCGGGTGGTTACTTCTTCGTAAAGCCAAATGCTCGCAGCATGGGCGAAATTTCGGAGAAGCGGCTGGTTCAGCTCCTGCACTTTGGGCGCCAAGTAGGGCAGACGGTTGTCTTCCAGAATAGCCAGCAGCGGATGGCCAAACCAGATATTGGACGAAGAGTTGACGCGGTCGATGCGGCTGGCATTTTGCACGCGCGCATTCCAATAGCTTACCCGGCCCGTGGCCAAGTCGTATGCCCAAACCAGTAGCGACGCTTGGCGAGCGTACAGCTGGTCGAGCGACTTGGACACTTCTGGATTATCGCCTAGAAGCAGCGCTGTTTGCTCGGCCAGGGCATTGGCAGCGCCGTTGGGGTGCTGATTGGAATTCCAGAGGAGCGGCAAAACGAAGCACTCGAGTTCGGCGTCAGCTTCGTCCTGGCCCTGTAGCTGCTTATATTGGTCGATTAGTGCCGGGTCGAATTTAAGGCAGTATTCTTCATTTCGAATGGCGAGCAAGTAATCCTTCGCCTGCACATAAAGAGGCGAATTCTGCGGCAGCGGGATGATTACGGAAGCCTCACGGTTGGCACCCTGCAAGGCCTGCAGAGTGAAATTATGGCTGCCAACCCACAACTCGGCCTGACCATTGGAGAGGTCGAAGAGTAGAAGCTTGGTATGGAGCAGATGGCGGTGTAGCCGTGTTTCAGACGAGTTAGTCACTTTCCGCATGTACAGAAATAGTTCATGAGCCCCATCATCGTAGAGGGTCAGAATTTTATCGATATTAGTAGGAAAGTGTAAGTCAACGCAGCAGAAAGATGGCCGATGCTTCAGTAGCTGTTGCAACCTGGGATGTAGTATGCCTGTCCCTATTGTCCAGTAGGCAACGCTTGCATACAGTGCTTTCGCTACTTCAATAGTCTGATTAAGACGGGGAATGATATTGCGGTTGTCCCAATTCGAAGGCAGGAAGGTAGGTTGATTAAGCATTGGCCCTCGTGAGAAATCGGACAAAGGAATCCGAAAGCAGTTCAAGGTATTCTGATAATTGGTATTTGGTTAGAAATTCTTAAGGTCTTGAAACGTTCCTCTCCTCATCGAACAGGCGGCCACGACTTCATCGGTGGCGCCATTGCGGTGCTTGGCCACGTCAAAGAGGATGGTGTCGGTGGTGGAGGTGCCGTCTTCGTACTGGGCGATTTTGTAGTACTCGCCGCGCCAGAGGAAGATGATGCAATCGGCATCCTGCTCGATGCTGCCGGACTCGCGTAGGTCGGAGAGCAGGGGGCGCTTCTCCCCTCCCCTTTTCTCCACATCGCGAGAGAGCTGGCTGAGGGCGATGACGGGGGCGTTGAGCTCTTTGGCTAGCTCCTTGAGGCCGCGGCTGATGCTGGCAATCTCCTGTTCGCGGTTGCCTTTGGTGTCGCCGCGCATGAGCTGGATGTAGTCGACCAGAACTAGGCCTAGGGGGTGCTGGGCGTGTAGGCGGGCGCACTTAGCGCGCAGCTGCTGGATGCTCAGGCCGGGCGTGTCGTCGATGTGGAGGCGATGGCCGTGGGTGCGCAGGCGCTGGGCCTGCTCGCGGATGTGGGCTACCTGCTCGGGGCCGCCAGGGAGGTTGCCGCGGCGCAGGTCGGAATTGGAGTAGCCGGGCACTTCGCTGGCTACCAGGCGCTGCATGAGCTGTAGAGTCGGCATTTCGAGGCTGAAGATGGAGGTGTGCTGGCCGTGGTTGAGGGCGGCGGTGCGGGCGAAGTGCAGCAGGGCGGCGGTTTTGCCCATCGCGGGGCGGGCGGCCAGGATGATGAGGTCGCCGGGCTGCCAGCCGCCGGTGAGGCCATCGAGCTGGGTGAGGCCGGTGGGAATGCCGGTGAGGCCTTTTTGCAGCACGGCTTGAGCAAGCTGCGTGAATGTGGCGTCGAAAGCGGCGGCAGCCGTTTGGCCGGGGCGGGTTTCGAGAGTACGGTTCAGGGTAGATAGTTGGTTTTGAGCGTCGGTCAGCAGCTGCAAGGGGTCGCGGGTGTCGTCGTAGCCGCGGGCGGCCAGCTCGGAGCCGGCGCGGATGACGACGCGGCGGGCGTGCTGCTCCTGGAGCAGGCGGCAGTGGGTTTCGAGGTGGGCAGCCGAGTTGATTTTATTGGTGAGGCCAGCTACGAAGGCCACGCCGCCGGTGCGTTCCAGGGTACCGCGGTGGCGCAGCTGGGCCACAACGGTGAGCAGGTCGGCGTGCTGACCGGCTTGTACCAGGTCGCGGATGGCTAGGTACACTTGCTGGTGGGAGGGTAGGTAGAAAGCCTGTTCGTCGGGCAGTGTGGCCAGCAGGGTGCGCTGGGCATCAGCTTCGAGCAGGGCAGCGCCAAGCACGGCGGCTTCTAGGTCGAGGGCCTGCGGGGGTAGGTGGCTGGGCCGGGGCGGCGTAGGCGCGGCACCGCGGCGGGTAGAGGGGGTAGAAGACAGCATGATGGATTAGCTCCAGCGATTGGGGTCAGCGGGTTTAGGGGCGGTGCGTGCGCGGGTTGGGGGCGCGGTAGGCTGGTGGGAGTTGGTGGCTTGGAACTGCGGACGGCGGCGTAGCCAGCCGCGGAATGCAGCCTGCCAGTTGACCATCGGTGTTTTGCCACCGACCCGCCAGCCGTTGCTTTCGAAGTGGTCGAAGAAGGCGGCGGCCTCGGCCAGCGCGTCGGCGCTACCGGCCGACAGGGTAGCGGCGTAGGCCTGTACTTCGGCGAGCGTTGGAGGGGTATTCTGGCGACGCGAGGTGGGCACCTCACCCCCTACCCCTCTCCTTGGGAGAGGGGAGCCGGACGACTTTTCAACTGACTTTTTAGAAGTAGGCGCGAGCGGGGCGGCGTGAGCCGCCTCACTCTCTATTACCGAAGTTGTAATTGAAGATGAAAATGAAGGGGTTGGAATTTGCTTATCCCCGGTGGTTGGCGTTTGCTTGGGATTTTGGTTAAGCAACTGGGGGTTTCCGCCCTTTTTGCCGGCTTCGGTGCGTATTTGGCGCAGCTTCTCGTCCCTGACCATGCGGCGACAATAGAGCGCGCCATCGGCCTCGCGGCGGCTGGCCACCCCGTAGGTTAGCAGGGTGGTTAGGATTTGGTTGGCCGTTTGGTTATCCAAACCCAGGCGGCGGGCGACGACGGCATCGGGCATGGGCTGGCCGTTGACGAGCAGCACGCCGCGCTCCTCGCTGTCGTGCATCATGAGCAGCAGCTCGAACCAGGCCCCGCGCTGCGTGAGGTCGAGGGCCTGGACGCCCTGGTCTTTGTGCCAGTCGCCGGGGTAAAATTGGATGGCCGGCAGCTTCATGCCTGCGGGGGTGTAGGCACCAGTAAGACGTGGTCCGGGGTAGACTGCTCGAACAAGTCAAGTTGGCGGTACTCGGTGCATTTACCGCGTAGGGCGGCTTCCACTTCGACCAGGGCCGTGGCTAGGGTGGTTTCGAGCAGGCCGGCGTAGGAGTAGCTGCTTTGCTCGTCGTAGAACGACTGGTAAGGGGTAGTGAGGTTGAGTACCCGGCCGCCGGTGAGCTGGCGCTGGCCGATGAGTGTGACGCCGCCTTCGTGACGGCCCATCGAGAAACCAGTGACGGTGAACGGCTCAAAGCAGGAGGGTAAATCCTCGGCCTCATCGGGCCAGAAGTCGGGCGTTTCAGCTAGCTGCTCAGTGAGCAGGCAGAGGTGCGGCACCAAGCGGCTAAGCGTGTGGGTGAGGTCAGGGTGCACCTGCTCGGTGCAGGTGAGCGCGAAGGCACGCGGGGGCGCATCCTCGCCGCGCTGCTCGGTGAATTCGCAGGTCAGGTGCTGGTCTTTGACTTTGACCTTCTGAATGGTGATAATGGAGGGGGTAGCCTCGGCATTGAGCGCAGCAGGACTAGCCGGCCCGTGTCCGGCGGGGCCAACGATGGGGAGTAGCTGGGACATAGGAAGTGAGAATTAGGCCGCGACTTTCAGCGCGGGCGGCGCATCGAGCGGGCGGCGGTTGTAGCGGGAGAGGTAGCGGTCGAGCTCCGACTGGCGGAAGCCCCACTCCTTCTCATTGAGGCGCAGGCCGGCCAAGCGGCCGGCGCGGCGGGCATTGCGCACGCCCTCGGGCTTGAGGCGCATATAGTGGGCGGCCTCCCGCACGGTCAGGACGCGGTCGGGCGCGGGAGGAGATGCGACCAGTTGAGGGGGTAGAGTTTCGGCGGCTTTGAGGCGCTGCACGTCGGCCAGCAGCTGCCGCCACTCCTGTTCGGGGACTAGCAGGGCAACTTGCATGGCTTAGGCGGGGCTGATAGTGGTAGTACTCTCGTCTTCCTGGCGGCCGGCCAGCGCTTCGAGGTCAGCCCGGCGCTTCTTCTCAATCTCCAATTCCTCGAAAAAGGCTTGGGCTACGTCCATGTTGAAGCAGCGGCCGCGCACCACGTTGTAGACGTGCTGGCGGGTGAACTCCTTACCCTTGGCCTGCAGGTTGGCCACAATGCGGGCAGTGTAGTTGCTGCGCTTGCCGAATAGCTCGCGCTGCTCTAAAATTTTCTTTGTAATATGTTCCATTTTGTTTGCAAGTTTGTTAACTTTACCGGTGAAAGCAGGACAAGTTTACTACAACAAGTTTGAACTGCCAAATAAGTTTTAACAGTAATGTAAAACAAAATGGAGCAACCAAAGCAGATTGGCGACCGGCTAGCGGCTATAATTGAGCACTATGGTGACTCAGTTTATGGGGCTGCAAAGAAACTTGGACACGACCGACCAACGAAGCTTTACAACTTTATTGGACACAAATTCAAGCCAGGCTACGATACGCTGGTGGAAATCCTAGAGAAATATCCGGAAGTAAATCCCGGCTGGCTGCTCCTCGGCAAGGGTGAAATGCTAGGTACTGCGCCCGTTGCGGAGGTACCGAAGTCAACTAAAAAGCCGGCGGGCGAAAATGCGCACGTTCACTATGGGGGCCTGAACGCCCCGGCCGTCATCACGCTCAACATGGTGGGTGAGGAAGGTATTATGCTGGTGCCCACACCCGCGCAGGCCGGCTACCAGCTGTCGCGCGAGCGGCCGCAGATACTGAAAGAGATGGAGCTGGAGTTGCTGGCTTTACCCAACTTCTCGGGCACTTCGCACCGGGCGTTTGAGGTGGAAGGCGCCAGCATGGAGCCGACGCTGTGGACCAGTGATATTGTGATTGCGCGCTGTGTGGACGACTGGCGCATGGTAAAACCCCGCCACGTGTACGTGGTGGTGACGGAAGACACCATGATGGTAAAGCGCATTCCGCGGCCCATTCAGCATGGCGACACGGAGGTGGAACTGCTCTCAGATAACGGGTACTTTTCGCCTCACTTCATCCCGCGGGAAACCATCTGGGAAATATGGGAGGTGCGGGGCATCCTGACTACGCGGGTACCGGCCAACAAGGAAGAAGCCTTCGAGCGGGTGGCCGGCCTGCTGGAGATTATGGCCCGTGAGTCTTCGGATTTACGGAGCCGATTGATGGAGTTAATGGAGCGCATCAACGTGCCGGCTGAGCCGATGCGACTGCGCTAAGCGCCACCTATAAACTGGCCGAAAAAGCAATTTGATAGGTAGCGCCACCTAATACGCCACCTGTCGAATTGTGCAAAGTTTTAAGTCATAGTTTACTCATTGCCAATTAAGGGGTTAGCGGCTTGTAATTGAGGCTGGTCGCTACCCCGGCTCTGGGTACTAGTACTTGCCTGACACGTAGTGAAAGGCGTTTTTCGGGGGTTTTTGCGTTTGGTGCGAAAAGGCGGCGGACGTGCGGGTGCAGTGGGGCGGCGACTGGCCGGGGTTTAAGGACCGGCCGCACTTTGAGGTGTAGCGTGGAACTGAAACGAGCGGGCCAACTTGTCCGCTCGTTTCGTTTATCGTGCGTTCCCTACTGGGCCGCCGGATACCAGTTGCGCAGGCGCACGTCGATTTTCTTATTGGCTGCGTTCACGATTTTCTTAAAAGCGGCCACGTCGCTCAGGCCGTTTTGGCCCCGGTAGTGGTAAGGGTACACGATGGCCGGCTTGAAGGCCAGCACCCCCTGCGCGGCCTGGTTCACGTCCATGGTGTAGGGCAGGTTCATGCACACGAACGCTACATCGATGTTTTTGAGGGCACGCATTTCGGGGATGTCTTCGGTGTCGCCGGAGAGGTACACGTTTTTGCCGCCCTGGTTCAGCACGTAGCCGTTGCCCCGTCCTTTGGGGTGCGGCGCGTCGGCCGCGTCGGGCAGGTTGTACATGGGAATGGCCGATACGGTCATTCCCAGCGTGTCGAGCTTCTGGCCATTGCGCAGGATGCGCACATGCGGCTTGTACTCGGCGGGCAGCTTCTCGGCCACGGCTTGGGGTACTATCAGCAGGGCCTTGCCCACAGAGAGGCCCGCCAGGGTCTGAGGGTCGAGGT
>CALMOO010000906.1:2112-4062 GCA_937871705.1 uncultured Hymenobacter sp. | reverse complement strand
GGCTAGTAGCCTCCGGCAACCCCGGCCGCTGGAATCTGCGCGGGCAGTTGGTCGTGTATGCCGCCGGCAGCCGCGCCCTGGCCTGCCTCGAAAATGTGGTGCACCGCAGCGGCGAAGGCCTGAACAGCCTGTTTAAAGTCATTCGCATCGAAGTACCCGACGCGCTCCCCGTCGAAGAGTTAACGCTAGACCAATTGCCACCCGACTGGCAACTGCCGCGTGCCTACGCCCGCTGCCAGCCCCTGGGTGCCGACTGGTACCGCCGCCAAGCCACGGCCGTGCTACGCGTGCCCTCGTCTATCATCACCCACGAGCACAACTACGTGCTCAATACTCGCCACCGCGATTTTGCGCAAGTCCGTATCGCGGGCTGGGAAGATTTTGCGTTTGATTCACGGATTAAAGCGCCCGAGCCGGGGTAGCTAGTTAGCCACTAGCGCGAGTTTCGGCATGCGGCTAGGTGGTTAATTTTAAAGTTCATGACAAATTCTTTCGTGTAACCTTACGCTTAATTTTAAGGTACACAGCACAACTTAATTTGTTTCTCGTTATGAAATTTTTGCACCTATTTCTAGCTGCTGGTATATGCAGCGCCAGCGCCGCTCAGGCTCAAACCACCCCAACTCAAACCCCTAATAGCCCGAGCACACTTACTCCAAGTAGTGCAGCTCCTGCACTTAGCCCTAACAGCGCTGCTAATTCTTCACGCGACTTACCCGCCGCTGGGGCGCCCGACGCTATTGATAACACAATGAGTACCACTAGTAAGCGTACGCCAAAGAGTAAGAAGCAAAAAACGTCTATGTCATCAGGTAGCGGTAAGGTGAAAACCAAGATGTAGGCACCTCCTACATCAGCTGCTTTGTAGCTAATAAAAAGGGCTAGACTTTCGCTTGCGAAAGCCTAGCCCTTTTTATTATACCTATTCATTCATGCGCCAACGGCAAGCCGAAATTAAATAACTCGCGCAACGAATCGTTCTGATACGAAGTGCACCCTCGCTCGAAAGCCGGCCGCGAGTTACACTGGGGTAAAATCACGCCAGTTATCTAGGTATAACCTAGCAGTGCATTTCCGCTTTTTAAGGTATGTGAGCCCAGAAACTACCGCACCCCAAGCCGATTCCGCCGCCACGCCGATTCTGTAGTTCCTGCTGCCTTACCGTTTTCTACTGGCACGACTGGTTTCTTCTCGCTGAGCAGCATGGCCACCAGCGCCGCCGCTACCTGCGCGGTGCCTTCATTGGGGAGGGTAGGGGCCAGCACAGCGGCGCTGAAGTGGTCGCGCACGAAGTTCGTGTCGAAGTGGCCGCTTACAAAGGCTGGGTGTTTCAGCACGAAAGTGCCAAAGGGCAGCGTGGTTTCGATGCCCGTAATCTGGTACTCGGCGATGGCGCGCAGCATGCGAGCGATGGCTTCCTCGCGGGTGGCGCCGTAGGCGACCAGCTTGGCAATCATGGGGTCGTAATAAATTGGGATGTCCATGCCCTGCTCAAAGCCATCATCGACGCGCACGCCGGGTCCCTGGGGGCGCACGTAGGTCGAGAGGCGGCCGATGTCGGGCAGGAAATTATTCTGCGGGTCTTCGGCGTACACACGCAGCTCCAGGGCGTGACCATTTATCGACAAGTCTTCCTGGCGGAAGGGTAGGGGCTGGCCCTCAGCTACCCGAATCTGCTCTTTCACCAAGTCCAGGCCCGTAATCATCTCGGTCACGGGGTGCTCTACCTGCAGGCGCGTGTTCATTTCGAGGAAGTAGAAGCGGTGCTGGTCGTCGAGCAAAAACTCCACGGTGCCGGCGCCCGCGTACTGGCAGGCGCGGGCCACCTCCACGGCGCAGCGGCCCATTTCGGCGCGCAACTCGGGTGTGAGCACCGACGATGGCGCTTCCTCAATCACCTTTTGGTGGCGGCGCTGAATCGAGCATTCGCGCTCAAACAGGTGCACGATG
>CALMOO010000906.1:0-2102 GCA_937871705.1 uncultured Hymenobacter sp. | reverse complement strand
GATGTTGCCGTGCTCATCGCCGAGCACCTGAATTTCAATGTGGCGCGGCCCGGTCACAAACTTCTCAATAAACACGGCCCCGTCGCCAAACGCCGACGTGGCCTCCGAAACGGCCAGCTGCATCTGCTCCTCAAACTCTTCTACGTTGTGCACGAGGCGCATGCCTTTGCCGCCACCGCCCGCCGAGGCTTTTATCAAAATTGGAAACCCTACCCCCTCCGCAATGCGCTTGGCAGCCTCGACGTCCGAAATGGCCTCGTCGGTGCCTGGCACCAGCGGAATGTTGTAGGACTTAACGGTTTGCTTGGCCGAGAGCTTATCGCCCATCAGCTCCATGGCCTCGGGCGACGGGCCCACGAAAATCAACCCCGCTTCGCGCACCGCGCGGGCAAAACCGGCATTCTCGCTCAGGAAGCCGTAGCCGGGGTGAATGGCATCGACGCCTAACTGGTGGCAAATCTCAATGATTTTGTCGCCCCGCAAATAGCTCTGGGCTGAGGCCGGTGGGCCCACGCACACGGCTTCGTCGGCGTAGCGCACGTGCGGCGAGAGGCGGTCGGCCTCTGAGTAGATGGCCACCGTGGCAATGCCCATTTCTTTGGCTGAGCGCAGCACGCGCAGCGCTATTTCGCCACGGTTGGCAACCAGGAGCTTAGCTATTTTTTTCATGCAGGGTGGGAAGTGCAGCACGGACTCTCAGTCCGCACTAAGTAAGGTCAACGCAAAGCACTCACGGGCTAAAAGTCCGCGCTACTGACTTGCAAAGAAAACCTTAAACTGCTACCCCTGTAATAATAAAGAGAGGCCGCTCGCCGCCAACACGCCCAAATTATGTACAACGGTGAGGCGGGCCTATCTTTGTCGTTTAACTTTATGCGCTGCGTGCGCCGCTTCGGTGCGGTAGCTTCGCTCTTCATCCCTTATTCCCCTAGTTTTCAGTGGATATTTTCGACCGCGTTACGGCCAACCGGGGCCCGCTGGGTTCGCACTCGCACTACGCCCACGGCTACTTTACTTTTCCTAAGCTCGAAGGCGAGATTAAGCCCCGCATGCAGTTTCGCGGAAAAGAAGTCCTGACTTGGAGCCTGAATAATTACCTCGGCCTGGCCAACCACCCCGAAGTGCGCCAAGCCGACAGCGAGGGCGCTACCGAGTATGGCATGGCCTACCCCATGGGTGCGCGCATTATGAGCGGCAACTCGACGCTGCACGAGCAGCTCGAAAACGAGTTGGCCGACTTTGTGAACAAACCGTCTGCGCTGCTGCTCAACTTTGGCTACCAGGGGGTAGTGAGCATCATCGACGCGCTGGTGAGCCGCCACGATGCCATTGTGTACGATGCCGAGTCGCACGCCTGCATCATCGACGGCGTGCGCCTGCACCAGGGCAAGCGCTTTGTATTTCCGCACAACGATATCGAGAACCTTGAGAAGCAGCTGGAGCGTGCCAAGCGCCTCACCGACGAAACCGGCGGCGGCATTTTGGTTATTACCGAGGGTATGTTTGGCATGTCGGGCAACCTCGGCAAGCTGCGCGAAATTGTGAAGCTGAAGGAGAAATATAACTTCCGCATTTTCGTGGACGACGCGCACGGCTTTGGCACGTTAGGGCCCACGGGCGCGGGTACAGCCGAGCATTTGGGCTGCCAGGAGGGCGTAGACCTAATTTTTTACACCTTCGCCAAGAGCATGGCCAGCATTGGCGCGTTCGTAGCGGGGCAGGAAGGCGTTATTGAATATTTGCGCTACAACATGCGCAGCCAGATTTTCGCCAAATCCCTCCCTATGCCGCTAGTAATAGGCGCACTTAAGCGCCTGGAGCTGATTCGGACCCACCCCGAGTACCGCGACAATCTTTGGACCATTGTGCGGGCGCTGCAAAGCGGGCTGCGTGAAAAAGGCTTCAACATTGGCACCACCGAGTCGCCGGTGACGCCGGTTTTCCTCAATGGCCAAATATCCGATGCAACTGCCTTAACATTCGATTTGCGTGAGAATCACGGCGTTTTCTGCTCCATTGTTGTTTATCCGGTCGTACCCAAGGGCGTAATTATGCTACGCCTCATTCCCACGGCCGTGCATACGCTCGACGACGTGCAGGCT
>CALMOO010000905.1 GCA_937871705.1 uncultured Hymenobacter sp. | reverse complement strand
GGCTAATGACGGGCAGCCTGTGGGCCCGCTACACCTGGGGCACCTGGTGGACTACCGATGTAAAGCTTAACGGGGCGGCCGTGACCATGCTCATCTACGGCGCTTACCTGGTGCTGCGCGGTGCCATCACCGACGAGCAGCAACGGGCGCGGCTGTCGGCTATTTATAATATTTTTGCGTTTTCGGCGGCTATTCCGCTGCTGTTTATTATGCCCCGGCTGGCGTCGGCGTCGCTGCACCCCGGCATGGGCGGCAATCCTGGCTTCAGCAAATACGACCTTGATAGCGCCATGCGCCTAGTGTTCTACCCCGCCGTGATTGGCTGGACGCTGTTGGGCGTCTGGATTACGGAAGTAGCTTGCCGCCTGGCTTTTGTGAAAGAAAAGATATATGAAAAAAATGAAAAACAACTTGCTTAGCCGGGCGGTGGCGCTGCTCCTACCCCTGCTGTTACTGGCCAGCACGGCCTTTGCCCAAACCAGTGCTGCCCAGCCCGAAATGGCCGATGCCCTGCGCCAAAGCGGCAAAATTTACGTGGTGGTGCTGGTGCTCGTCATCATCATGACGGGCCTGTTGGTGTATCTCATTCGCCTCGATGGCAAAGTGAGCCGCCTAGAAAAAGAGATAAAAGAGTGATAGGCTGATTGCAAGATTATCAGTAAATTAGCACGTTAGTACATCAAGAAATCAACGCATTATCTAGGCACCTCTTTCGGTGCAAAACTGTTATTTATTTGCCATGAAGAAAACGCATATTTTCGTTCTGCTCGTCATTGCGGCGGCGGTGAGTGTTATCATTAGTACCATGTCAGGCGCCAGCTCCTACGTCACGTTTGCGGAGGCGCGGCAGCAAGCAGCGGCTGGCAACGCAACCAAGGTGCACGTAGTAGGCAGCTTGCCCCGCGACGCTGACAAGCGCCCCCTAGGTTTGGAATACGACGCGCGGCAAGACCCTAACTACTTCGCCTTTACGTTAGTGGATACGCTGCAGGTAGCACAACGGGTGGTGTACCACAACCCTGCCCCGCCCGACCTTGATAAATCGGAGCAGGTAGTGATAGTGGGCCAAATGAAGGACAACGTGTTTGTGGCCGACCAGATTCTGACCAAGTGCCCCAGCAAGTACGTGGAGAAAGACCTGGGTAAAACGGCTCCGCCGCCCACGGCGATGAAGTAGGCAGTAAAATTAGATTACTGTAAATCAAGCAAAACGTCCTGCTCATCTAGCGTCTGCTTGTTGAAGCATGACATCCTTAAATTACCGAATACGCTACTCGCTACCCCCTTCCTTGGGCAGTACCTTTGTTAAAAAATTAGATAGCCCGTGAATTTATTAGTTGGAAACCTCGGCCAGGGGAGCGTCATTGTGGCGTTTGTGGCGGCGGCAGTAGCAGCCTACAGCTACTTTCAGGCGGCGCGCGGCCGCGCCTTGGGCGAAGCTGATACCAGTTGGCTACGCGTGGCGCGGGGTGCGTTTTTCGTGCACGGGGCGGCGGTGCTGGCGGTAGTGGGGTGCTTGTTCAACATCATCTACCTGCACCGCTACGAGTACTACTACGCGTGGTCGCACTCATCGAACCACTTGCCGGTGCAGTACATGATATCCTGTTTCTGGGAAGCTCAGGAAGGCAGCTTTCTGCTTTGGATATTCTGGCACGTGGTTATCGGACTGGGTATCATGAAGTTTAATAAGCAGTGGGAGGCACCCGTGCTGGCCATCTTTGCGAGCGTGCAGACCTTTCTGGTAAGCATGATTCTAGGGGTGGTAGTGGCGGGCGTCAAGATTGGTTCGTCGCCATTCATCTTGCTGCGCGACTTCCTGACCGACCTACCCGTGTGGAAAACGCAGCCCGACTTCGTGCCCAAGGATGGTACCGGCCTCAACCCGCTGCTTCAGAATTACTGGATGGTGATTCACCCGCCTACCCTCTTCTTAGGCTTTGCCCTCACGCTGGTGCCGTTTGCGTTCGCCATCGCGGGCCTCTGGAAAAAAGAGTTGACTACCTGGGTGAAGCCGGCTTTGCCGTGGACCTCGCTAGGTGGCGCCGTGCTGGGCATCGGCATCATGATGGGCGCTTATTGGGCCTACGAAACGCTGAACTTTGGTGGCTATTGGAACTGGGACCCGGTTGAGAACGCCGTATTTATTCCGTGGCTGGTACTCATCGCAGCCTTGCACGCCATGGTGTTGTGGCAACGCCGGCGCACGGGGCTGCGCACGGCCTACGTGCTGGTAGTAGCCACGTTTGTGCTTATTCTCTACGCCACTTTCCTCACCCGGAGCGGCGTGCTGGGCAACGCTTCGGTGCACTCGTTTACCGACTTGGGCTTGTCGGGGCAGTTGCTGATTTACTTGGGCTTCTTCACGGCGCTGGCCATCGGCCTGCTGGTGTGGCGCTGGTCGGCCATTCCGGTTTCGGAGAAAGAGCTGACTGCTTACAGTCCCGAAATGTGGGTGTTTGTGGGCGCTACAGTGCTGTGCCTGGCCGCTTTCCAAGTGGTGTTCACGACCAGCATTCCAGTGTACAAGGCCTTCTTGGGCTTTTTGCACATCAAATCTAATATGGCCCTGCCAGCCGACCAGGTGGCCTTTTACACGCGCATCCAGCTTTGGAGCGGTGTGCTAATTGCGCTGCTCTCGGGCATCGGGCAAGTGCTGTGGTGGCAGCGCACCGATAATAGAGAGTCGGCCATTAACGCCTTTGCGCCTTCAGTGATGCTAGCCTTGCTAGGTACGGCCCTTACGGCGCTGTTGCTACGCTACTTCGACCATCCAATTACTGTTCCCTACGCACTGCTGCTGGCAGCGGGCTTGTTTGGGGTGCTGGCCAATTTTGGTACGCTGTTCAGCCTGTGGCGGCGCGGCATCACACTGTCGGGCGGCGCGGTGGCTCACATCGGCATTGCCCTGATGCTGCTGGGCATGCTTGGCTCGGCGGGGTATTCAGATACTATTTCGCGCAATGTGACTGGTCAGTTGATTTCTAAAGGTTTGCCCGATGAAATCAACCGCGATAACGTGTTGCTGTTGCGCAACGAGACTGCACCTATGCACGGCTTCGACGTCACGTACACCGGCCAATACCTGGATGTGCCCGGTGTGCCCGGCTACGTGAATACGCAGCTACTATACCGCACCGACGACGAGTACAAGGCCGTGGCGCGGGGCGACATCAAGCAGGACAGCAAGGTGTATTACCACACCGGCGATACGCTCGAGATACGGCCCGAAAACACCTACTACCGGGTAAACTACGAGGATAAGAAATCGGGGGAAGCATTCACCATCTACCCGCGTGCGCAGGTGAATGAGGAGATGGGTGGCCTGCTAGCGTCGCCGGCTTTGAAGCGCTACCTGGGGCACGACATTTATTCACACATCACGACCGTGCCCGACCCGCGTAAGGAGCAGCCCTGGAGCCAGGCTATTCCGCACGAGATGAGCGTGGGCGATACCATTTTTCTCAACGACTACTTTGCCGTGTTCCGGGCCGTGGAGCAGGCGCACGAGGTGCCTGGCATCAAGCTTGAAAAAGGTGATATTGCCCTGCAGGCTGACATGATTATCACTGG
>CALMOO010000904.1 GCA_937871705.1 uncultured Hymenobacter sp. | reverse complement strand
GGCCCACGTGAATGGCTAGGCATTGGCGACTAAAATTAGCGACTATCGTTAAGGCCCGGATTTTGTGCCCATCGAAGAGGTTATCCGCCACGAAGTCTATGCGCCAGCTCTGGTGCAGACGACCCAGCGGCAGACGTTCTAGCCGATGGGCAGCGGCGCGGTTACGCCGTGGGCGCTTACTGCGCAAGTTCAAGCCCTCCAAGCAGTAAAGTCGATGCACGCGCTTATGATTATGCGGCCAGCCCTCTCGGCGTAGCAGGATATAGCGGCGCTGACTACCGTAGCGAACGCGCACTTGGGCCAGTTCGCGCAAGCGCAGGCGCAGAACTGTATCATCCCGTCGGTGTGCCTGATAAGCGAAGCTGGCGCGTTGTAGGTTGGGTATTAGGCAGGCCCGACGGGCCGAGAGGCGGTAGGCGTCAATGAGGTGGTGAGCCGCGTGGCTAGCGGCCCGGGCTTCAAAAGGTTGTTTGAGCACGTCCTGAAGCATCTGCTTGTCCAAGCTCAGGTCAGCCACGAGCTGTTTGAGATGCTGATTTTCCTCCTCCAATTGCTTGAGCCGCCGCAGTTCGGGCATGCCTAAGCCGCCGTACTTTTTCTTCCAGTTATAGTAGGTGGCCTCGCTGATGCCCATCTTTCGGCATACCTCCGCGACGGTTATGCCGGTGTCGGCCTGACGCAGGGCAAACACGATTTGGGCCTCGGTCAACTTGGTCTTCTTCCTGGCATTGTCTGGGGTTTTAAGGTACGACAAGTGCCCAATTTTCTCTGCTTTAGCTTGGCCTAGTTTTCTGGGAGGAGGTTAGGCCCAGGGTCGGCCCCATCAGCTGACCGGCGCCGGTGTCGACGAGCACCCGCCGCGCCCAGTTCCAATACGTAGGCATTGATGGAGGTTTCGACCGGGTAGGCCAGGTGGGCGTGGGCCAGCAGTTGGTCGACCTCGGCTGGCGGCGTGTTGGTCAGCAGGTCCCGTACCAGCAGGGGCACGGTGCTGTCAGAGAGCGTGGTGACCGTAACGGCCCCGACTTGCACCCGATAGTAGTTGGCTTGCGCGGGCGTGCTGGTGGTGGCCGCCTGGGCCAACACTGGCAGCGGTGTAGCGGCTGGACCACCAACAAGGGCGAGGGCAAACGCGGCACGTAACAATGGACGGCCGAAAGCGGGAAATAAGGAAGTAGCTTCCATGGAGGAACATCGCTGCATCGGGCAACTGCGTGTTGCCGGAGGTCGATTGATGTGGCAAAGGTTCAGGGCGTACTACCTCGTAGGCAAGTAGGGGTAAAAGGTTCAGGTACTAAGAATTTTATCCCTGTACTGACGCTTTAAGGGGGTAGGTGCTACATTTGGACCTATTACCAACTTCAGTTTATCATGTACGAACCCAAGCTCGAACATCCACTCCGTTGCGGCGTTGACGTGACCATGAAAATCCTAGGCGGCAAGTGGAAAGTGTGCCTCATCCACAGCATCCGCAACGGGCTGCGCCGGCCCAGCGAGCTGCACCGCACCAATGCCTACGCGACCCCGCGCGTGCTCAACCAGCAGCTAAAGGAGCTGGAAGACCACGGCATTGTGCGCAAAGTCATTTACCCCGTGCTGCCGCCCAAGGCCGAATACTTCCTCACCCCCGAAGGCGAAAGCATGCTGCCCATTGTGGACGCGATGAAAGCCTGGGGCGACACCCACGGAGAAGAATTCCAGGCTCGCCTAGACGTCCTCGCCCCGCTCGAAGCCGGGGCATAGGCAGGCAAACCGCGCCGTCAGGCGGTGAGCGGTAGGACACAGGCGCCGCCGCTTACCAGGGGTTCACGAGTTTATCGCCGAAGAAGCCGCCGGTGGGGCCCTGCGCATCGAGGGTGGCCAGCCACACGGCTACGCTGGCACTGTCTTCCGGGGCATTGGGGGCGTCGGGGCCGCCCAGGCCGGTGCGGGTCCAGCCGGGGTCGGCGCTGTTCACCTTGATGGGCGTGTCTTTCAGCTCCTTGGCCAGCAGCACGGTAAACATGTTCAGCGCGGTTTTGGCCGCGCCGTAGCCCAGCAGCGTGCGGCGGGCATTCACGTGTCCCGGCTCGCTCATGATGGTGACGGAGCCGATTAAGGTCGACATGTTTACGATGCGGCCCGCCGGGCTGCGCCGCAGCAGCGGCAGCAGCGCCTGCGTCACCGCTACGTGTGCCTCAAAATTGGTTTCCATGAAGCGGCGCAACAGCTCCGGGGCAATGTCGCTGGGCAGCTGGCTCTGCTGCATTTCCTGCATGGCGGCGTTGTTAATGAGCACATCCAGCCGCTGGTTATGCGCCTGCACGGTAGCGGCGGCCGCCGCCACGGCGCTCGGGTCCGTGATGTCTAAGGATAGGAAGGCAACGTCCAGGCCTTCGGCGCGCAGTTGGGCTTGGGCCTGCTGGCCCGCCGCCGCGTCGCGGGCGCCGAGCCACACGCGCATTCCCAGGTTAGCTAATTGGCGACTGATTTCCAGGCCCAGGCCCCGATTGGCCCCCGTGACGAGGGCAATTTGCTTGTCTGTGTTCATAAGTCAGCTTTTTTGGGGTGAACAATGTGCCGCCGCGCCCGTCACGATCCGACAACGGGCAAACAGTACGCGGCGTTATTTCTTGCGTCGATGAGCCACAGGCAGCTCCACGTGTTATCGAAGTGACCAGCCAAATGGGCCATCGGCGCAGTAAAGGCGCACGAATGCTGTCGGCTCAGCCTTGAGGTCCGGACAAGTAAGCTAAAAACGTCCTGTTAGTCTTACTGTCCACGCACCTCAGTAGTGAAATTGGGTACGCTTACATATGGTGTGAGTTCAGCCGGCTACTGGGGTTTCGGCAGCCGGGGCACGGCGCCGCAGCGGCTGGCCTTGGAGCGCCAGCACCAGCACGGCCCCGGCTAGCCCAGCGTAGAGCAGCGCTATCGCCCCTGTGCTGCTGACGCTGAGCCCGCCGTACCAGGCTAGCAGGGGCAGCACCTGCAAGGCGTGCATCCCCACGAAGTGGGCCACGCGCAAATCGCCGTGGCGGGTGCTCCAGCCTAGCGTGGGCAGGCCGGGACCACCGTCGGGGCCACCCATGGTGTGGCCCCCGCGGGACACCATCAGCCCGCCTTGGAGGGCGAAGATGACGAACAGCCCGATGCCCAACCGGATGGCCCAGGCGTAGGCGGGGGGCAAGCCCGGCAATGGCGCCTGGCTAAATACCAGCCCAATGTAGGCTGTCCACAAGGTCATGGTCACGATGGCCACGCCCATGGCCACCGCCAGCGCTATGCCAAACGGTGAACTCGTGTTAAAGTGCGAGCGCTGCCCCCGGGCGGCCTGCCCGGCAATGCAAAGCAGCTCGAAGCTCAGGGCCCCCACCACTACCCAGGTATAAATTGTCACGGCTGGGCGCGGCCCGAGGTAGCCCAGATACCAGTCCAGCGTCCAGACGAAGAGACTGATGGAGCTGAAAAATTTGAGCGGCTTCACCCAGGCATTGACGCCCATTACCTGCGTGCGGATAAGCTGCGTGAGCCCGGCGCAGACCAGCGCCCCGGCCAGGCACACCCAGCCGAAGTAGTACAACGGCGCGTTGCGCAGCGCCAGCGTGGAGAGGAAGTAATCCATGACGAGACAGCTTCAAGGAAGAATTTGCGTAATCAACCACTTTTTCTCGGGTTTGCCCTTCGCTTACAGCGTGATAACCACCTTCTGGGCAGACATGCCCTCGCGCTGCATATCGAGCCCGGCCTGAATACGGCCGAGGCCCTGGCCAATGACGGCGGGCGTCGGCGCGGCCACGTAGCGCTGCTCGGCCAGGGCCTGGGGCAGAAAATCGGTGTAAATGACCCGGCTTACCTCGTTGTCCATGAGCGTGGTGCCGAAGATGGAGCTCGTGCGGATGCCCCGCAGGCGGGATTTAAAGAATAGCGACACGCCGAACGAAATCAGCCGGGGCAGCTGCCGCAGGAACTGCACGCCAACTCTTTTTCCCTGGGACAGACGCTGAAAATCAACGGGGAACGTGGTCATCGACACGAACTTGTGGCCCTGGCAGCCGTGCACGATGTCGGCGCAGGTCAGGGCCGACGTGCCGCCGATGGCCAGGGCCCCGGCGAGCGTTTTACCCTGGAAGGCCTTGATGACATCCCGCACGCCGGTTGGACTGTTATAATCGAAGACCTGGCTGGCACCGAGCTGCTTCACGTAGCCAAAATGCCGGGGCGAGGCGGTGGCAATGACCTCATAGCCCGCCGCGACGGCCAGCTGAATGGCGTTGCTGCCCACGCTCGTCGTGCCGCCCCACACCAGCAGGGTTTTGCCCGTTGGAGCAGCGGTGGCCGAAGGGTAGTTGAGTGCCAGTTGGTCTTTCTGAAACAGCCCGCAGGCGGCCGTGGACAGTGCCAATGGTAGCACGGTGGCGCTTTCGTAGACCAGGCTATCAGGAATGGGAGAGGTCATGTGGGCCAGTACGACGGTGTACTGCTGGAAGGAGCTTTCCGCTGGGCTGTTGCGCTTCTTGTCGGTGCCCAGCGCGTGGGCCAGTACCCGGTCGCCTACCTTGAACCGCGTGACGCCAGCCCCCACCTCCACGACCTCGCCAGCGAGGTCACTCCCGAGCACGAAGGGCATTTTCATCCAGGAAAAGAGGAAGCTGCCGGCGCCCTGGATGACCCAGTCCAGCGGGTTGATGGCTACGGCGTGGTTCTTGATGACCAACTCGTTCTCCCCCGGCGCGGTGTAGGGAGCGGGCTTTACTTCGAGATTGGCGCGTTTGGCGACGAGCCAGGCGGCGGTGTTCGTGGGCTGCGGGTTCATGGGTTCTGGTTAAGATGGTGGTTGGGTTGGCAACAGGGAGCTGCCCAGCCGCTGGTACGGCTTGTTGTGCGGCAGCAGAACGATACAAAGGTGGGCGGCTCCAACCCCCGCCCAGGCCACAATTTGGGTGAAGCCGGGGGCAGGGCGGGGTGAATCGTCACTAGGCGGCGGTAAACCGGGAGGCCCTTGCCGAAGCCCACGGGCCGCTTAGTGATGGCTACCTAACTCGGTAGCCGCTGACGCGCAGGCAAGGCCTCATCATCTACCCCTTCCACAG
>CALMOO010000903.1 GCA_937871705.1 uncultured Hymenobacter sp. | reverse complement strand
GCTTTGGTTAGATAAGTTAAGCATGGTGCGCAGCGGTGGGTAGGTCGAGGGGAAGGTCGGTAACGGCCGCCAGTTTCTCCACACCCGTGAGGACGTCGAAAATGGTGCTTACCCCAGTCATAAGCTTTTCAATCGAGCCGCTGATTTGTACGATAAGTACTTCAGCAGCTACGAATTGGCCTAGCGTCATCTGGCGCGAAACCACGAAAATCGTACCTGCTATCAGCAGCGCGCCCGTGAGCAGCGTGCGGAGGGCCACGGCGTAGGTAAAGTAGTTTTTCAGCACCCGAAAGTGACTATTGCGCGCGTGCAGGTAGGCTGCCGTTAGCTCGTCGGTGCGGGTTAGAGCCCGCTGTTTCTCGTCGTTATCATAGCGTACTTCGGGCAGGTGGTCAGCTACTTGCTCCAGCCAATCGGCTATTTTGTATTTGTAAGCCGATTCTTCAATGCTGGTGCGCAGCGCCCGCCGGTAGTTCACGGCGTAGATGAACACCAAAGCAATAATCGTGAATAGCCCAAACGCGATGAAAATGGGATGGTAGAAAGCCAGCACTATCACGCCAAACAAGACTTGCAGGGCCGCAAACATGATGTCAATCAGGAGCTTGGTAAGGCCCTTTTGCACCGTCAGCACGTCAAAAAAGCGGTTTACTAATTCGGTCGGGCGCTGGCCTTCCAGCGCCTCAGGCTTGATGCGCGGCAGCCGGTAGGCAAACTCCACAGCGGCCTTGGCAAAAATGCGCTGCTCAATGGCTTCTACCACTGTCAGTTGGCCTACCAGCAAGATGCCGCCCAGCAGCACCCCGCCTACCACCACGGCAATTAAGATATAGGTTGAGCCAAACACGGCCCCCGTCGACACCAAGTTGAATACTGCTTGGGTACCCAGGGGCAACGAGAGGCTTATAGCGCCCGCCACGACGGCATAAAAGATGATATAGCGTATCGACTCGCGCTCCGTGTCGAGCATTCGGGTGAGGCGTTGCCAGGGGGTAGGCGGTGGAAGGTTAGTAGCAAAAGTTGAGGCCATGGTAGCTTACGTAGGGGCAGTTATTGGCCAGTTGTGGCCGCTTACCTACCCAATCAAAAAGTTTACAGTGCCCCTTAAATGAATATTTGGTGAAAATTGTTACGGATTTTCATCCTCATTCGCGCTATTAGCGTCGATTTAATGTGGTTTTAAATCCATTTTAAGGTCGTTTTAATAATAACCCCTGGCAACCCCTGAAATATGAGCCGCGCTACGAGCTTTCGTACCTTTGCCTGATTCAACCGACTAAGAAATGCCCGTTTACCGCCCCCAAGAGCTTGAAAAAAAGTGGCAAGACCACTGGCAGCAGCACAATACTTTCCGCGCTGACAATACTTCTGATAAGCCCAAGTACTACGTGCTCGACATGTTTCCCTACCCCTCTGGGGCGGGCCTGCACGTGGGGCACCCGCTGGGCTACATTGCCTCCGATATTGTGGCGCGCTACCAGCGCCTACAAGGCCGCAACGTGCTGCATCCCATGGGTTTCGACTCGTTTGGTTTGCCCGCCGAGCAGTACGCCATCCAGACCGGCCAGCACCCGGCTGTGACTACGGAGAAGAACATCGAAACCTACATCCGGCAGCTTCAGCAGCTTGGTTTTAGCTACGACTGGGAGCGCGAGGTGCGCACCTCCGACCCCGACTACTACAAATGGACACAGTGGATTTTCCTGAAGCTGTTTAATAGCTGGTACAACCTCGACACCGACCGCGCCGAGCACATCCGCACCTTGCAAGCGAAGTTCGCGGAGGGGGGTAGCGAGGGTATCCGCGCCGCCGGCGATGAGGCCGACCGCCAAGTGTTCAGCGCCGGCCAGTGGCAAATGATGAGCGAGAAGCAAAAGCTCGCCGCCATTCTCCCCTATCGCTTGGCTTAT
>CALMOO010000902.1:7265-13184 GCA_937871705.1 uncultured Hymenobacter sp. | reverse complement strand
ACCCAAGGGTGGCCCCACTGAGAAAAGGGCCAGGAACAGCAAAAAGTAAATTTTACGCATGAGCAGGTAGCGAGCGGCGCTGAAGTGGCGCAGGAGCCGAGGCAATATGGCACCAAATAAGCCTACCCCCCTGCTGCGCCACCACGCCGGACTACTGCAGCTGCGGCTAAGGCCGACCCAAGCACTTTTGGCGCGGCCTCCCTACCTTGTCCCAATGAGGCTGCGCCGGGCTACGAGGCTGGCGCGCCCAGCTTTTCACCCGCATCCTCCCGCGTTCCCCATGAAGTTTCGAATGAACTGGCCAGCTGCCTATCCGATGTTCCTGCGCTTGCTAGTGCTGGCCTGGCCCGCGCTCGCCGCCGGGCAGGCCCTACCCCACCAGGTGGGCAAAATTCCCACAGAGCAGGTGGCGCTGGCCTACGAAACGTTTGGGGCCAGTAGCAGCGCGCTGCCGCTACTAGTCGTGAATGGCGGGCCCGGACTGTCTCATGCCTACCTGCTGCCCACAGACGTGTGGAAGCAGCTGGCACAAAAGCGCCGGGTAATTTTTTATGACCAGCGAGGTACGGGCGCTTCCAAGCCCGTGCAGGCGGGCGCGCCCCAGACCCTGGCGGCGCAGGTAGCCGACCTGGAGGCCCTACGCAAGGGATTGAACTTGCCGAAAGTTATGTTGCTGGGTGATTCTTACGGAGGGCTGCTTAGCATTGCCTATGCCAGCTCCTACCCCGAGCACGTGGCCAAACTCATCCTCTCGGATGCGGCAGGCAGCAATCTAAACACCCTTGTGCACCTCTTTGACCAGGTGTTTCCGGAAATGATGGCCGCCGAGAAGCAGCAAAAGCAGCCATCGGTGGTTACGCTGGAGGCGGCTGAAGCCAGCATACGCACTCATTTTAACCTGCTCTTTTACTCGGGAACGCAACGCGATTTATACTTCAAGAAGCTCGGCCCCATCCACAACGTTGGCTTGGAGCCGGCGGTGGGGCAGGCCGTGGGAGAGGATGCCAGTAAGGCCGATTTCACGCCAAAGCTGGCCGGCTTCACGTTTCCCACGCTGGTGCTGACGGGGCGCTACGATATGAACGTGGCGCCCCTCACCGCCTGGCGCCTGCAACAGGCAATTCCGGGGGCTAAGATTGTGTTTTTTGAGCAGAGTGGGCATTTTCCCTGGTTTGAAGAGCCCACCAAGTACCGCGCAGTAGTAGAGCAGTTTCTGGATGCCTCGCGCTAGCTAACTAGTAGTAAGTCAGCTATTTGCTTGGCACTAGGAGGGGTAGGCGATGCTCTTGGTCAGCTATTGCCCCCCGGCGGCGCGGCGTAGCTCTTCATCGGCGCCAGCGGCCCGGCGGCGAGCGGCTGCCACCTTGTTGTTGCCAAAGCGGTAGGTGAACGCCGCCGTAACGATGCGCGTGTCGGGCCGCGCCACAAAGCTTTCCACGAAGTTGTTGTAGGTGGCCGTTGCGCGAATGGGTGTGGTGTAAAAAATATCGGCCACGTTCAGCCGCAGGGTGCCTTGTTTGCCCCAAATGCTTTTCTGGATGCCCGCCGACACCTGGCCCCGCTGCCGGGTTGTTTCAAAGACGAATACTTCCCGCGATTCGTACAAGCCATTCAAATCGGCCGTCCAGCCATGGGGCAACGTGATGCTATTATTGAGCGTCAGGTTGCAAGCAAACTGGCCGCGGTCGAGGGCAGTGCCGGCCACATTACCCACAAACCGATTGTAGTAAAACAGCTCGTTGGCGTAGAGCGTCCACCAGCTGGTAAGCTCCAGAGGCACAATGAAGGTTAGGGTATAAAAGTGTTGCGTGGTCAGGTTCACATCCTGCGTAACGACCACCCGATTTCCATCGGGCGAGGGCTGCACTACGTGCTCAATCGGCTGGCTGGTGCGGGCGTAGGCCAGGGCGGTGCTGAATTTCCCTTTATACGTATGGGTAAGCTCGTAATTATAGCTGGTCGAAGCTACCAAGTAGGGATTTCCCGAGCGGTAAGACGTGGCATCGACGTAGGCCCGCAGCGGATTTAGCTGGGAATAAGTAGGCCGGTCGACCCGCCGAGCGATGGCCAGCGCCAACGCGTGCCGCTCGTTGAGCGTGCGCTGCACCAGCAGGTTCGGAAACAGTTGAATATAGTGGCGCTTGCGGGCGTCGGCACCCGACAGGTCGGCCAGGGTGTTGGTTTGCTCAGCGCGCAGCCCAGCTTGCAGCGTGGTTTTAGGAGCCGCGCCGCGCAGGTTAGCATAGGCCGCATTCACGTTTTCGCGGTAGCGAAACTCGTTGGATATATCTGAGTTAACGGTCTGCTGGCCATTAACTGTATTAGTAAAAAGCACGTCATTACTCGACGTGATTAAGGTAATCTTGCCGCCGGCTTCGAGGCGCGCGCGGTGAGGCAGGGGTTGGCTATAGTCCACCCGCAGCGCCCCGATAGACAAGTTGCTGTGTTGGTCGCCGCTGAGCAGATTAGTGGGCCCGGCCGGTGTTTCGAAGTACGTATTGAGGCCGGTGAGGCGCGTGGTGCGGTAGCGAGCGTAGTCGGCATCGGCACTCAAGGTAGCAGCGGTGGCCGAGTCGGCAAAGCTGTGGCGCAGGTTCAAGTTGGCGGCGCCGCTGGGCCGGCTGAGGTCCTGGTCAGTGGTCGAAGTGTAATGCGCGCTGGGCGCACCGCTGGCCTCAAAAAGGTGCGTGTCGCCGTCGATGCGGCTGTTGAGTTGGCTAGCCAGCCCCATTAAAGAAGCGCCTAGCAGCGTGCGCTTGGAGAGCGTTACATCGAGCCCTACCTTGCCGCTGTGCGAGCGCAGCTGCGAAATCTGGTCGCTGAACTGCAGGCTGCGGCCGGCCGGCTGTAGGGGGGTAGCAAAAAACTGCCGGTCGAAGCTAAGGTGCGTAAAGTAGCGCCGGTCGGTGTAGGCGTAGGTGCCGTAAAGGTTGATTTTCTTGCGGCGATAATTCAGCGCCAGACCGCCAACAAACTTGCCGTACTCGCTCCGGCCGTAGCTGGCGTTCACGCTGCCATTGGTGCCCAGGCGCTGGTCGCGCTTAAGCTTGATATCGATGACGCCCGCCCCACCCTGAGCATCGTAGCTGGCGGGCGGGTTAGTTATCAGCTCGATGCTTTGCAGCTGCTCGGCGGGCAGGGCGCGCAGGTAGTCGGCCAACTCGGCGCCCGACATGGGCATCCGCTTGCCATCGACGTACACGAGCACACCCGTGCGGCCGCGCAACGCCAAGTCATTGTCCGCCCCAAGGCTAACGCCGGGCGAGCGGCCCAGCACATCGAGCGTGGTAGCGCCGGCCGAGAGCGGGCTATCGGCCACGTTCACCACAGTGCGGTCGGGGCGGTGTTCAAACAGTGGCTTGCGGCCGGTCACGGCCACGTCTTTGAGCACAACACCCTGGCTGGCCACCAAGGTGATAACTGCCAGCGTCAGGCCCGCGGCGGGCAGCTCAAATGCCGGGCTCCAGGAGCGGGCCAGCCCTGCCTTCGCCGCCGATACGCGGTAGCGCTCGCCGGCCTTGGCATCGAGCTGGAAGCCGCCGTGCGCATCACTAAACTCGGTTTTTACCACTACCGAATCGGTGGCGCGATGCAGCGTCAGGGTAGCCAGCTCAATTCCTACCCCCTGGCTATTAGTCACCGTGCCGTGCACGCTGGCTCGGCCTTGCCCCAGCATGGTTAGCGGCGCGCTCAGCAGCCAGCTCAGTAGCAGCCAGCGCAAAACTCCTGATGATATACCAACTAATTTAACCAGGTAGTGGGTAGGCATACGGTAGAAAGCAGTACAGCAATGAGCGGTGCCTGCGTGGGCTGTCGCGGTGGGTAACTGCTAATGAAGCGCAGTAAGCAAAAGAAGCAATACCAGCTTTTTACTAACTGATTTACCGAGCGCGGCTGGTTGCAAAGGTGAGGCAATGGCTGCAATAATCCAACCCCTTTGTTTAACTCTCTACCTTATATATTCCACAAGCTATGCCTGGTCGCTGCCTGGCCCCTAAATGGAGGGGTAGGACTCGCCGCTGGGGCGTCCGTGCTAATGCCGGGGCGCCGCCCAAAACCCCCGCAACCAACCTCGGCCCGCTCTGCCCCGTAAAGGCTGACTTCGCATGTCAGCATCTTCCTCCTCCAAGCTTTCGCTGTACGGCGGCATTGCCGCCAACGTCGCCATCGCGGCCAGCAAATTCGTGGCAGCCTACCTCACGGGTTCGTCGGCGATGCTTTCCGAAGGTATTCACTCGCTCGTCGACACTGGCAATGGTGGCCTGCTGCTCTATGGCATGAGCCGCAGCCAGCGCCCGCCCGATGCGCAGCACCCCTTTGGCCACGGCAAAGAGCTGTATTTCTGGGCCTTAATCGTGGCGGTGCTCATCTTCGCCATTGGCGGCGGCATGTCGTTCTACGAAGGCATTAAACACATCGAGCACCCCGAGCCGCTCGAAGACCCGCTCTGGAACTACATCGTGCTGGGCGTATCGATACTATTTGAGGGCGCCGCGGCGGGGCTGGCCATCCGAGCACTACTCGAAAACCAACAGGGGGGTAGCAGCTTCTGGCACACGCTGCGCACCAGCCGCGACCCAGCCGTGTTTGCCTCGGTGCTCGAAAACGTGGCCGCCGTGGCGGGCCTGCTCGTGGCGCTGCTCGGCGTGTTTCTGGGGCATTTGCTCCACAATCCCTCCCTCGACGGGGCCGCTTCCGTGGTCATTGGCTTGCTGCTGATGGGCGTGGCCGTGCTGCTGGTAGCGCGCACCAAGGCGCTGCTGGTGGGCGAAGGTGCGAGCGCGGAAACCGTGCTGCAGGTACAAAACCTGGCGCTCCAAATGCCGGGCGTGGCGCTGGTGCGCCCGCCCCTGACCATGTACCTGGCACCCGACGATGTGGTGCTGGCCCTCGATGTAGATTTCGACGACCACCTGACGGCCGCGCAGGTCGAAGCAGCCGTGGTGGCCGTGCAAAACACCATTCGGGCAGCACGCCCCGAGTTCAAACGCATTTTTATCGAAGCTAAGTCGCTGGCCAACCGCGCATAAGCCTGCAGGCCCAGCTTTAGCAATAGTATTCTACCTTTATATTTATGAAATTAAGCTCGACTGACACACCTTTCAATTCCTTTTGGTGGGCTGGCTACGAATGCACCGACCAGCTCAACTGCTTCGGCAACCGCGTCGATTTCCTACCCCTCACCGGGCACCTCCAGCTGCTGGATGAGGATTATACCGACATAGCCCAATTTAAAATCGGCACCGTGCGCGAGGGCATTCGCTGGGCGCACATCGAAAAAACTCCCTACCACTACGACTGGAGCACGGTGCAAACCATGCTCGACGCCGGCCAGCGCCACGGCATGCAGCAGGTTTGGGACATGTGCCACTTCGGCTTCCCGGATGACCTGACGCCGCTGCACCCCATGTTTGCGCGGCGCTTTGCGGCGCTGTGCCGGGCCTTTGTCGATTTTTACCGCTCGCAGCGGCCCGAGGGTGCGCTCATCGTCACGCCCATCAACGAGGTGAGCTTCTTGAGCTGGGCTGGCGGCGAGGTGCGCGCCACGTCGCCTTACTGCGTGCGCTTGGGCTGGGAAGTGAAGTATGGCCTCATGCGCGCCTACATTGAGGGGGTAGCGGCCCTGCGCGAGGCCGACCCTGGCATCCGCATTCTCACCACCGAGCCGCTGGTGAACATCGTGGCACCGCACAATCCGATTCCGCAGCACCGGCGCGATGCCCAGCAACACCACGAGTGGCAGTACCAAGCCACCGACATGCTGTCTGGCCGCGTGAGCCCTGAACTGGGGGGTAGGCCCGAGTTTCTGGACATCATGGGGTTTAACTACTACTACGACAACCAGTGGGAAGTGAATACCGGCCACCGCCTGGGCTGGAACGACCCCGTGTTGGACCCGCGCTGGACGCCGCTGCGCAC
>CALMOO010000902.1:5692-7255 GCA_937871705.1 uncultured Hymenobacter sp. | reverse complement strand
CCCCACCCCCGCTGGCGCAACCTGCGCGAGCTGCTCAAGGAAGCCTACCAGCGCTACGACCGCCCCGTGGCCATCACCGAAACCAGCCACCCCGGCGCCGACCGCCCCTTGTGGCTCAAGATGATAGGCCGCGAGTGCGCCGCCGCGCTGCAGCAGGGCGTGCCGCTGCTGGGTGTGTGCCTCTACCCCATTATTGACCGGCCCGACTGGGATTTTCTCGACAACTGGCACCACTCCGGCCTCTGGGATGCCGCCCTGCGCCCCGACGGGCCGCCCCAGCGCGTGCTGCACGAGCCCAGCGCTGAGGCCCTGCGCGCTGCCCAAGCCTTGGTAGCGCTCAACATCAAGCCCAAGCGCGTTCCGGCGCTGGCACTGAGCTAAGAGCCTTTTTTACGACTTCTTTTACGCGAGACGCTCCGGCTGGGGCGTTTCGTTGTGCGTTAGAGCCAAGCAGCTTTCCAGGGTAGGTGAGGCCATTTATCTGAACGCTGGCCACATAACCTCGTCTAACGGCACTTCTAACTACCACACGCGGGGAGGAAGCATCAGCAGCTGGCTTGTACCTTGCGAGCCGTAGTCACCTTTTGCCTTCTTTAGATGGAAACCCAGGCCTACCTCTATTCGCCGCTGGGCATGCTTGCGCTCACGGGCTCCGATGCCGGCCTGCACGCCGTGCGCTTTCTCGACCGCCAGGACGCGGCGCCTACCCCCGTAGAGGTACTGCCCCATTGCCTGAAGGAGCCCTACCGGCAGCTCAAAGCTTATTTTGAGGGCGAGCTGCGCGAGTTCAATCTTATCTGCGAGCCTTTGGTGGGCACCGCGTTTCAGCGGCAGGTGTGGGCGTCTCTGGCTAACATTGGGCACGGCAAAACGGCTTCTTATCTAGATATTGCCAAGCTGCTCAACAACCCCAAGTCGGTGCGCGCTGTGGGCGCCGCCAACGGCCAGAACCCGTTGGCCATTGTGTGGCCCTGCCACCGCGTAGTGGGCGCCGATGGCTCGCTCACGGGCTATGCGGGCGGGCTGGTGCGCAAGCAGTGGCTGCTGGCATTTGAGCAGCCCGAGCGGCAGGGCACCTTGTTCGGGTAAGCGTTGGCTTGCGGCCACCATATATTAACATCATGCTGCGCAAGGCGGTATGATGTTATTTTTTTGCTATTTAGGTGCAATATTCTTCTTACTTTGCGGCTCTTACTTCCTACTTGCTTATGAAAAACAGTACGCTTCTGACTGCCGCGCTGCTCATGCTCACGGCCGGCCAGGCCGGTGCGCAGGCCGTCACTACTCTTAAAACGCAGTCCTACCCCCCTACCCGGAAGGTAGACACCGTGACCACCTACTTCGGTACCAAGGTGCCCGACCCGTACCGCTGGCTTGAGAACGACCAGGCCGCCGATACTAAGGCCTGGGTGCAGGCCGAAAACCAAGTGACGCAGAACTACCTGGGCCAAATCCCGTTCCGCGAGGCCATTCGGGACCGCCTCACCAAGCTCTGGAACTACGAGAAATACACCTCGCCCACCAAGGAGGGCAAGTACACGTACTTCTCGAAAAATACCGGCC
>CALMOO010000902.1:1783-5682 GCA_937871705.1 uncultured Hymenobacter sp. | reverse complement strand
CTGCAGAGCCAGTTCGTGCTTTACCGGCAGCTCGGCAATGGTGCGCCCGAGCTGTTTCTAGACCCCAATACTTTCTCTAAAGACGGCACGACCTCGCTGGCAGGCATCGAGTTTACGCAGGATGGCAGCCTGGCAGCCTACCAGATTTCGGAGGGTGGCTCGGATTGGCGCAAGGTTATCGTACTCAAAACCAGTGACAAAAGCCAGGTAGGCGACACGCTGAAGGACGTCAAGTTTTCGGGCCTGGCCTGGAAGGGCACCACCGGCTTCTACTACAGCAGCTACGACAAGCCCAAGGCTGGCAGCCAGCTTGCCGGCAAAACGCAGGTGCACAAGCTGTACTACCACAAGCTGGGCACGCCACAGAGCACCGACAAGCTCATTTTTGGCGGCGAAACCAAGTCGCACCGCTACGTGCGCGCCTACCTCACGGAGGATGAGCGCTTTCTGGTCATCTCGGCGGCTAATACTACCACCGGCAACGAACTGTACGTGCAGGACCTAAGCAAGCCCGGCAGTGCCATCGTGAACGTGGTGGCTGATGAGGAAAGCGAAAACAACGTGGTCGACAACGTGGGCAGTAAGCTCTACGTGTTCACCAACCACAAAGCGCCCAACTTCCGGCTCGTGACCGTGGACGCCGCCGCGCCCAAGCAAGCCAATTGGAAAGACCTCATTCCGGAGAATAAAAATGTGCTGAGCGTAAGCACGGTAGGCGGCAAAATCTTCGCTACCTACCTCAAAGATGCTACCTCGCTGGTGGAGCAGTACGACATGGCTGGCAAGAAGGAGCGCACCATCGCGCTGCCGTCGGTGGGCTCGGCTAGCGGCTTCAATGGTAAGAAGGCAGAGAAAGAAACCTACTACACCTTCACGTCCTACATCTACCCGCCCACGATTTTTAAGTACGACCTGGCTACCGGCAAGTCCACCGTATTTAAGAAGCCCAATGTGCAGTTCGACCCCAACAAGTACGAGTCGAAGCAGGTGTTTTACAATTCGAAGGATGGCACGCGCATCCCCATGATTATCACCTACAAAAAAGGTATGGTGCCGAATGGCAAGAACCCTACCCTGCTCTACGCCTACGGTGGCTTCGGGGTGAGCATCACGCCCAGCTTTAGCACTTCTAATATCGTGCTACTCGACAACGGCGGCATCTACGCCGTGCCCAACCTGCGCGGCGGCGGCGAGTACGGCGAAAGCTGGCACTTGGCCGGCACCAAGCTCAAGAAACAGAACGTGTTCGACGACTTCATTGCCGCCGCCGAGTACCTGATAAAGAATAACTATACCTCGAAAGACTACCTCGCCATCTCGGGCGGCTCGAACGGCGGCCTGCTCATTGGGGCCACCATGAGCCAGCGGCCCGACCTCTGCAAGGTGGCTTTTCCAGCGGTGGGCGTCATGGACATGCTGCGCTACAACCAGTTTACGGCCGGTGCGGGCTGGGCCTACGACTACGGCACGGCCCAAGACTCGCCCGAGATGTTCCAGTACATCTACAAGTACTCGCCCTACCACGCCCTCAAGCCGGCCGCCTACCCCGCTACCCTCATCACGACCGCCGACCACGACGACCGCGTGGTGCCAGCCCACTCCTTCAAGTTTGCCTCGCGCCTGCAGGAAGACCAGAAGGGTCCCGCGCCGGTGCTCATTCGCATCGAAACCAAGGCCGGCCACGGCGCGGGCCGCTCCACGGCTCAGGTCATCAGCGAGCAGACCGATAAGTGGGCGTTCATGTTTGCCAACATGGGCCTGACGTATCCGAAGGCGCAGTAGCGCACTGTTAGCATTGCGGCAAGCGCGTCGACCTTTCTTTTGGATAGGTTGGTGCGCTTTCCTTTTGGCCGCTTTGCTGCTGAAGAGCGCGTTAAGGTTGCTTATAGCATTTCCAATACCGCTCTAAATAAAGCCCGGGGGTTTGTAACGAATCAGATTTTGGCTGGTAATCCAATCATTGCCGCAGTTAGCGTGGCTTCTAAAACCCGTTTCCCTACCCCCATGAAATCAGTACTCATCGTCCTAGCACTGGCCAGCAGCTTGGCTGCCACCGCCCAAACTATCTCTGCGCCTACCTTCACCTCTACCTGCCACGACCAGTCGTCCGAGCGCCAGCAGAGCTTCTGCGAAACCCGCGACCTGGCCATGAGCGCCCCCACGGGCCAGCCCCTCACCATTGATGGTGGCAATAACGGCGGCATTACCGTGCGGGGCTGGGATGGCCCGGACGTGCGCATCCGGGCCAAGATTCAAACCTGGGGCGCCAGCGAGCAAGAGGCTCAGGCGCAAGCCAAAGCCACGCTCATCACGACCACTGGCAACAGCCTGCGGGCCACCATGCCCAGCACTAGTCAGCACGGAGCGGTTAGCTTCGAGGTGTTTGTACCCCGCCGCACTGCGCTGGTTCTCAGCACAAACAACGGGGGCATTAGCCTGGCAGGGCTGCAAGGCACCATCGATTTCCACGCGCAGAACGGCGGCGTATCCTTGGCTGAGCTTGGCGGCCAGGTTACGGGCAAAACCATCAACGGTGGCTTGTCGATTAAGCTCAACGGCCAGCAATGGGAAGGTAGCGGCCTTGACGTAGCTACCACCAATGGCGGCATTACTTGGCAGGTACCGGCCAACTACTCGGCCCAATTCTTCACCAGCACCAACGGCGGCGGCATCAAAACCACCCTGCCGGTGAGTAAGTCGAACGGGCAATATCAGGAAGTAAAGGCCAACCTAGGTAGTGGCGGCCAAGCGGTAAAAGCCATTACCACCAACGGTAGCGTCACCATAAAGCAAGGCTAGCTTCGAGGTGGCTCTTAACCATTGAGCAGCGTTGTTAGCTACTCTGCCAGCCGATGCAACTCTTTATAAAGCAGGCTACTACTCCAATGCAGCTGCGTCACCATGCCCACGTGCTTCTTGCCGGGCAGTACCGTGTACTTCGGCTCCTGGCCCAGTTGCTTGAGGCGCTGCCGAAACCGCTCGCCGCTACTGCTGATACTAGGGTAGGTGTCGCCGCCGATGTAGATGCTGTAGGGTGGCGCGCCGGCGCGCACGTGGTAGAGCGCCGAGGACTGCCGCCACACCGCTCGGTCTTTGGTGAAGGGCACCAGGTACTGCGCATCGCCAGCGTACTGCATTTTGGTTAGATAGTCGAGCATGTCGAGGCCGGCGGGGTCATCGAGCAGCACGGCGTGGACGGCAGAGGGGGGTAGGCCATGCTTGGCCAACAATGTATCGGAGCCAGTGGCCAGCAAGGCCGCCAGGCCGCCGCCCGCCGAGTGGCCCATGAGCACGATGCGCGCCGGGTCGCCGCCGTATTCCTTAATATTAGTGACCGTCCAGGCCAAGGCGCGGGCGCAGTCGTCGGCCTGTTGGGGCACCAGCGCCTGCGGCGACAGGCGGTAGCTGATAACTACCCCTACAAAGCCTTGCTTGGCCAGGCGCCGACCAATGGCTTTGTAAATAAAGTCGTCTTTGGAGCCGCTGTTCCAGCTGCCGCCGTGAATGAACAGCACTACCGGTCGCAGCGTACTCAATTCTTTTTTAGGCTCGTACACATCGAGCCGGTGGTGGTTGGTGTCAAAATCGGGAGCCGAGGTGGGCACGTAGGCGATGTCGGAGGCGCGGTGGCTGGCCTGAGCCACGGCCCACTCAGTAGCCAGCAGCACCACGGCGGCCGCCAGCAGCAGCCCGAGCGTTGGCAGAGCCAGCAGGCGGAAATAACGCATAGAGAAGTAGAAAAGCGGCCCGCCAAGTTGCCGGCGCCGCTGCTGCACCTACGCCTACCCCCTCTTTCTGGTTTGAGCCAGCGCAACTGACGCAGCCGCCAAACAGCCGCAACACCCTATTTTTACAAGCTGCTTTTTCGGCAGCCGTCGTGTTGTTTTAAATCAGCTTAC
>CALMOO010000902.1:0-1756 GCA_937871705.1 uncultured Hymenobacter sp. | reverse complement strand
GCCTTGTGGGCCGCCGCAGCTATCACCCTTTTGAGCGGCATTTGCTGCTTGCCGGCCCAGGCCCAGCGCAGCAAAAAAGGCGCTGCCAGCGCTGCCGCTAATTTGCCAATCGCGCAAGCCCGCCTCCTACCCCTCTACGGCGGCCTGAGCCCAGCCCAGGCGCAGCAAGCCGTAGGCCCGGCCGTGCTAGCCGACATCGACCGCAGCTTTCCTTCGCGGACGGAGGCGAGCAAGTTTTTCAGCACCAAAGGCTACGAGTATCTGCTTGAAAAGCAGCCCGACACGGCGGCCGTGCGCTTCAACCTGGCCTGGGTGCTCGACCCCAAAAACCCCGACTCCTACCGCGGTCTGGCGGTGCTGCTGAACCAGCGCCAGGGTGCGCCGGCCGATGTGCAGGCGCTACTGCTTCAGGGACTAGCTGTGGCGCCCACCGACTCGCACCTGCTCACCGACGCGTCTACCATGACCATCGACCGCTTTTTGCAAAGCAAAAAGAAGAAGGACCTCGCCCAGGCCGCCGACTACGTGCAGCGTGCCCTACTAGCCGACCCCAACAACGCTGACGCCTGGCAAACCCAAGCCCGGGTGCGCTACTACCAGGAAGACTTCGCCGGCGCCTGGGAAGCCGTGCACAAAGCCCAAAACCTCAGCATGACCAGCCTGGACTTCAACTTCATCAGCGACTTGAAAGAGAAGCTGCCCGACCCACAAGGCACATTTAAATAATAACTAGTGACGAATGGCATAAAGGCAGCCGTTGGTAATCAGTCATTCATCATCAGTCATTAGTCGCTATCAGAATAAGCTACCCTGCACCACCTGCGGGATGGGCCGGGGCGGCGGCACTACTAGGCCGGTGAGGGCCTGCATGCGCTCCAGAAAGTGCTGCGCCCAGATGGGGGCGTGGCGCACATCGCGCTGGTGAATGAACACGTAGGCCGTTTGCAAGCCCTGCTGGTACCAAGTAGCCAGGCGCTCGGCCCATTCGTCGGCCCGCTGGAAGTCGCTAGCTACCAGGCCGTGGCCGTTGAAGCGGATAAAGGCCGTGGGCGTGGTGAGGCGCTGCGGCAGCACGTCGCGCCGCCCAGCTACGTCGGTAATGACCAGCGTCTTATTCAGGGCTTCGAAGGTGGCGAATACGCTATCGGCCAGCGAGCGGTCTGAGAACCAGCGCGGGTGGCGCAGCTCCACTGCCAAAGGCACATCGGCTGGAAAGTCGAGCAGAAAGCGCTCGAGCCGCGGCAAGCTTTCCGGGCCGAAATGAGGCGGTAGCTGCAAGAAGCAAGGCCCGAGTTGGTCGGCCAGTTCCACGATGGCACGGGTGAAAGTGGTCGTCAGCGCGTCGGTATTATACAGCTCGCGCTCGTGGCTGATGCTGCGCGGCAGCTTGGGGCAAAACTTAAAACCCGGCCCCACGGCTTCGCGCCAGCGCCGCACCGTGGGTGCGTCGGGAATGCGGTAGTGGGTAGTATTCAGCTCCAGTGAGTTAAATTGCTGCGCATAATAGTGCAGATACTCAGGCTCCTTGATGCCCAGCGGAAAGTATGAGCCCAGCCATTCCTTATTAGTCCAGATGGGGCAGCCCACATACAACTGTGGTGGAGCCGACGCCGACGCCCGGGCGCGAGCCAGCACCTGCGCCGTCTCGGGATGGTCGGGGGGTAGGCGAAAATCTACGTGACGCAGGTCGGGAAGGCGGCCAAAATCCATAGCACGAAGGTAGCGCTGCATGCCCAGACGGTGGGCCTATATACGA
>CALMOO010000901.1 GCA_937871705.1 uncultured Hymenobacter sp. | reverse complement strand
GGGTCGGGGTGCTCCTGCACAGCCGCAAGCAAAAGCTTTTCGAGGGCATCGAAGTCCTTTTCTTCGTGCAAGGCATTTTGCAGCATGTTGCGCACGAAGGGCAGCTGCTGCTCGTCCTGCTGCACCAGGCGCAGCGTTTCAGCCAGGAGCTTGTCTTGCTGCTGGCCTTGGGTATAAAGCTGAATGAGCTGCGGCGCGTATTCCGAGTCGTTCTTGGCAAGTTCGCGGCCGCGCAGATAGGTGCGCTCAGCCCACGCGGGCAGTTCGCGGCGGCCAAATTCGGCGGCCACCGGCTCTACCTGCGCTGGCGTTAGCTGATTGATAACCCGCTGGTATTGCTTTTCGGCCGCGGGCGCATCGCCGCTAGCGCTGTACAGGCTGCCCAGCGCTACGCCGTAGCCACCTTCTTCTGGGTGCTGCTTGATGGCGCGCTTCAGCAGCTTCTCGGCGTCTTTGTAGCGCTTCTCGGCCTGCAAGGCGGCTACGTAATCGGGTAGGACGGCCGGGCTGGTCTGCTCGTCTTGCTTTAGCTGGCTGAAAAGGAACACAGCCTTTTCGTACTCGCCGCGGCGGCTATACTCCTTAGCCAGCGTAGCCCCGCTTACGGGCGCCCAGCTACCGGGGCGCGGCAGCCCGCCGGGGGTAGTCTGCGCATGTACGGGCGCGGCCAAAGCCAGCCAGCCTAAGGGCAACAGCAACGAAAGACGACGCATAGCTTTCAAATTAATAACCTCTTGTAATCACACCCCAACGCCGCTACTTCGCTGGTTTGTTCAATCTCTCTACCAAGCATAAGCCGCTTGTACTTGGCAAACACCCTACGCCTGAACCCGCTGATACAGTGTCTTATTCGTGACAGAACTAAGTATTGCTCAAGCTCACCAGCACTAACGTAGCCAGCAGAACGCCGGTGGCAAGCAACTCCGTTTTCATATTTTTAAAGGAACGTTGCTGCACATAGCTACTTAACAAACTACTTCCGCCGACAGCCAATACCAATGCTAACGGATACATTAACTGCTTCAACTCAGCAGTATATGCACTGTGCTTGTTGAAAACAATGCTCAGCGTTAACCCTACTGCTATCAGCAATATTCCAGCGAGCCCACGCTTAGCAAAAGAAATAGTAGCCTTGGGTTGCATAAGGGGGTAGGGCGTCTGGTAGCCCAAGACGACAAGGTACAAAAAAAGCGTCTGACTAAGTGGAGGCTCTGGCCTCGGCACTCAGTCAGACGCTTCACTAAGCGGCTAAACCTTCGTTTAGAAGAACTTCGAACGTTCGTCCTTCACGTTGGCGTGGCCTTTGATGGCTTCGTAAATCAAGCCATCCTGGCGCTGGGCACGCTGCTGAGCCAGCTGCGTGCGGAGGGCTTTTACGTCGCCGGGAGTAGCGGGCGGCGTCACACTGGTGCCTTCTACTACCAGCACGCCTTGCTCGCCTTGGATGGGCGCCGACTTCTGGCCGGGCTTCAGCGCGAAGGCGCGACCTACGGCATCAGGCTCATAGCCCACGTTCGGGATAGTGCCCTGGCCTTGGGCTACCCCCTCGGCAGTTTGTACCTGCGCGCCGGAGCCAGCTAGCTTGGCCAGGTCTTCGAGTGAGCCGGTTTTGCCTTGCAGCTTGGCTATGATTTGCTTGGCTTTTAGCTCATTGCGTACGGCGGCGGTTAGCTCGGCGCGCAGGCTTGCTACGGTAGCGGTGCCTTTGCTGCGCGTGTCGGTGAGGGCCGCAATAATGTGCTGGTCACCAATATCGAACGACTGCACGTCGCCTACTTTGGTTTCGCCACCATCGGGGTTGAAGCCGTAGGCCCAACGCACAATTTCGCGGGCATTCGGGAGGGCGCCAATCGTGCGGGCCGAGCGGTCCACGTACTTGGCTTCCTGCTTTTGCAGCGTCTTGTCCTTGATGGGCAGCTGGCGGAAAGCTTCCAGGCTGCTGGCATCAGCCTTCAGCTGCTGGGCACGGTTATAGGTGGCGTCGCGGGTAGCATCGCTGGGCTGCACGGCTTTCACAATAGAAGCTACTTGATAGGTCTGGCTAGTTTTAGGAGCCGTCACTTTCACGATGTGGTAGCCGAAGCTGGTCTCCACCAAGTTGGGCAGCAAGCCAGCCGAGCTGGTCGCAAACACTGCCTTGCTGAACTCAGGCACCATGCGGGCCGCGTCGAACCAACCGAGGTCGCCACCCTGGTCCTTAGTACCGTCGCTGCCAAACTGCCGCGCCATGGTGGCGAAGTCGGCGCCCGCCTTGATTTTATTCAGGATATCCTGCGCTTTGGCTTTGGCGGCGGCTTTCGCTTCCGGCGTCTGGGCGGTGGGCTTGATGAGAATGTGGCTGGCGCGGGCCGCGGGCTTGGTGCCGGCTTTTTCAGCCTCTACCTTATACACTGAGTAGGTGCCGTTTTCTACGTACGGGCCGTACACCTCGCCTACTTTCAGCGGCAGCTGCTGGCGCAACTTCTCAGGCAGATCGGCGGGCGAGAGGAAAGCGTGGTTGTAGGGCTGCTCTGAGTTTTGCTTAGCAAAAATCGAGTCGTTGGGTGCCGTACGAAACTGCTGGGCTAGCGTTTCCACGTTCTGGCGCACAGCGGCGCTGTCTTCCTTGCTGGCCACGTCGGGCACGGTGATGTACTCGATGGTGCGGCCATCTTCTACCTTGTAGCGGCCTTTGTGGCGGTCGAGGTAGTCCTGCAGCTGCGCATCGGTCGGCTTCACAGCCGAGTCCGAAATGCTGGTGTAAGGCACAAACAAGTAGCGGAAGCTGGCTTTCGCGTTTTGAGCCTCGTCGAAGCGCTTAGCCTCGGCCGACGTCACATACACCGAGTTCTTGAGCAAGGCCGTGTATTTGAGCAGTGGCCGGTCAAAATCGCGCAGGTTAGCCTCGAAGTTGCGGAATGCCACCTGTGACTCGGGCGGCAGCTTGTCGAGGTTTTTGAGGTACTCAATCAGGCGAGTTTTATCAAACTGCCCAGTTTTAGGGTCGGTAAAAGCTTGCTTGAGGCTGGGGCTGATGTTATCGCCCTGCACCAGGTCTACCAACTCGTCGTCCGAGGTTTGCAGGCCCAGCTTATCAAACTCGGGCTGGTAAGCGCGGCGCGCCAGCAGCTGGTTCCAGGTTTGCTCGCGCAGGTAGCTCATGGCTTGGTCGTCGGGCGGGCGGCCTTGCTGGTTGGTAAAGTTTTGCTTGGCCTGCTCCAGCGCAGCATTGAATTCGGGCAGCTCGATTTTCTCGCCGTTTACCTCCCCTACCGTCTGCTGATTGCGGCCAAAGAGTCGATTGCGACCGCCAATAAGGTCGCCACCCACGATGAAGAGCAGCATCCCAATGGCGACGGCGCCCACGGCTACCCCCGATTTTTCCCGAATCGTGTTAATTAAAGCCATTTATCTACCTAAAAAATGTAATTGCAGTTTGTCAATCGGGGTGCAAAATAACTATGAATTGCCCGAAGTATCAAGGAGAAAGCAACGAGGAACGACAACCC
>CALMOO010000900.1 GCA_937871705.1 uncultured Hymenobacter sp. | reverse complement strand
GCCTTGGTCATGTCGAAGGCGTTGCTGATGGCTGCGCCGGCTTTGCTGGCGGTGCTATCCACAGTGTTAGCGGCGCCGGTGGCTACATCGCCGGCCGTTTTGCCGGTGCGGGCCACCACGGCTGTGTCGCGGGTAGCTTCGCTGAGGGTATTCTTCTCATCCGACTTTTTGAGGTCGTTGCAGCTGGTAGCAAACGATAAAGTGGCAGCGGCTAATAGGGCGAGAACAGGCTTATTCATCAGAAATGAAAGAAAAGTGAAAGAGAAGAGTGAAAGAATGATGTAGCCCCTTACGCAGAGCTAAGCCGTAATGTTGGCTCCTCAATCCACTACTCCTAGCGTTCCTTTCTTGCTTAGCGCCACTCCGTAATATTAGTGCCAACCGCAACTCTGGCTTTAAGAATTTAAAGAATGTGGCGCCACGGCTAACCCAATCTATTTCTTTTCGACTTGCTCTACTATCCAGGTCCGAATAGCGTCTTGGGCGGCGGGCGAAAAATTAGGCTTAGGCTGGCCGTTCACGATAGGCCACTGGCCGGGCTCGGGCTGAAACAGGTGGTTCACGCCGGGCAGCTTGTGGGCCATCACTACTTTGTTAGCCGCCTTCAACCCGTTGGTAAGCGCATTAAGATTATTGTCTGTAACCAGCATAGCATCGTCGGCACCGTAGAGTAGCAGCACAGGGCAAGCTACTTTGGGCAACGCTTCGATGGGGTTAAAGGCCAGGAAAGAGGGGTAGCTCGGCGACACCATTCGGGCGGCGCTGGACCAAGCAGCAGTTGAGTCAAGGGCCGGGTTGGTCTGCCGCAGCATGTTAGCTACAATATCCTGCGCTCGAGATTTATCACTAGTTTGTCGAATAATCTTCAACATCATCTGCTGACGATTCAGGGCAGCGGCGGCCAACTGGGCGGGGTCGGGTTGCTGGCTGCGCAACGCGGCTTCGTGCTGCTGCAAGGCAATCTGCATGCCCGTGAGGCCGTAGGGCGCTAGCCCCACCACAAAGGCAGGGGGTAGGGGCTGCGCCGCCGCCAGCAGCGCTACGTTGCCGCCCTCGCCGTGGCCGAGCAGGCCCAGGTGCGCTAGGTTAATTTCGGGGCGCGTGCGCAAAAAGCTGAGCGCGGCTTGAGCGTCGCTCACCAGTTCGGTAGCCGACGCCTGGGCATTGCCCGTCGACTGGCCTACCCCGCGGTCATCGAAGCGCAGTACGGCAATGCCGCGCCGGGTGAGGTAGTCAGCCAATCGACCCAGCGGCGCAAAATCGGCCTCGGTGCCATTACGGTCTTGAGGGCCGGCATCGCTGAGCAGCGCCACGGCCGGAAAGGGCCCTACCCCCGCCGGAATGGTGAGCGTGCCGGCCAGCCGAAGGTTGGCCACGGAGTTAGGGAACGTCACATTCTCTTCGCGATAAGGCAGCGTCAGGCGCGGCGCCGGCGCGGCGGCTTCTATGGGCAGCGCACTGTGCGTCAAGGTCAAGGGCACTTGAAAGCCCGACTGCTGCCAGGTACCTTGTAGCTGCTGGCCGTTAGCCGTGAAGAGACCGGTAAAGTGGCTGTTGGCTTGCGTGGCAACCAGCGAAACCGTATCTGCCCGCATTGTGACCTCGACGGCCAGATGGCTCACCTTCTGCATCGGCACGTCAAGGGTAGCAAAGTACTCACCGCTGGTAAGCTTCATGAGCCTAAAAATAACTTCGAGCTGACCGCCAGGCATTTTCAGCGGTCCTTTCCAAAGGCCATCGAGTGGTGGCGTTTCAGCAGCAGCGTGCCGGGCCGAGCTACTTGAGGGCACCACGTAGCTCAGCCTGCCGGTCGGCAAATGCAGGGCCATGCTTTTGGTGTTGCTCCCCGCCGCCTTCGTCACTGATGAAGCTGCAATACCAGCTGGAGGCTGCGCTACTACTGACGCTGAACCCAAAATGCCACCAGCCAAAAGAAAGGCTTTGTAGTTATTTATCATTAATTGCATTCTTAGTGTAAATATAAAAATTGGAAGGTTTAGAGTGTATTTACCAATAAGCAGAATCAAATACTCAGGCTACATCAATAAAATCTGATAAATATACATACAAGGCCTTACAAGCAACTGATTTTTGCTCTATAACCCTTCAGTTCATTCAGGCAGGCAATGTTACTTATTTAATAAGTAATGCACTTTCATAACGTCTTAACAATTTGTATTTATTATAATTTTTCTTAGTCGTGTCATGTGAAATAGTACTGGTTTTACTATTAACGCAGTAGCTGCTCAAGCATTTTCTTCCGCATACAGCAGGCATTGGCAGGCCGCCACCCACTACTACTTACTAAGCCGCAGCTTCTCCTACCCCCTCTCTGCAAAGAAGGCCACCTCGGCTTAGCTCATGGTGAAAGCGCGGGCACTACTCGCTCACAAACACCCGCTTTACGCGCTCGCTTACATTGGTCAGCAGCTCGTACGGAATAGTGC
>CALMOO010000899.1 GCA_937871705.1 uncultured Hymenobacter sp. | reverse complement strand
GCATCGGCGGGCACCACAGCCAGGGTGGGCGCGGCGGTGGGCACGGCCAGCGGCGGGGCCGCGGCGCCGGCCGTATTATCAGGTAGAGCGCAGTAGGTGCGCAGGCTCACGGCGGCGTTGTCGGCGTCGAGCAAGGCCTGGGTTTGGGCCTGCTGGGCATCGAGCAGGTTGAGTTCGAGCTGCAATAAATCGCTTTGCGAGAGGCGGCCGAGCTGGTATTTTTCCCTACCCACCCGCAGCAGCTCGGCGGTAGCCTGGGCATTCTGGCCGGCCACGGCGGCGTTTACTTGCTGCAAGAGCACGTCGAAATACAGCTCCGTGACGCGCTGGGCAATAGCTTCGCGGTCTTCCAGATACTGGCGCTGGCTTTCCTGATACAGCAGGGGCTCGATGCGGCGGGCCCATTTCAGGCCGTTGTAGTAGCCCAGCGGCTGCACCAGGGCCAGGTTGAAGGGCTGGTTGTTGTAGCGGCGAATTTCGCGGTTAAAATCATCGAAACGCTGCACCTGCGAGCCCACTATTACTTGCGCGCCGGTCAGGCCGATGTTCTGGGTCAGGGTCACGCCCAGGTTGGAGTTGTTAATGCGCACCGACTGGAAGGCCGTGGTGCCATCAGGCTGCACCACCGGCGTGATAGCGCGGCTAAAATTGGGCACCGTGCCCGCCAGCGCCAACTGCGGACGGTAGTTGGCCTGGTAAGAACGGTAGCTCCAGTAGCCGCCCTCACGGGCCGCCCGCGCCTGAATGCCTGCCGCCGAGGTGGCCAGGGTTTGGTCGATGAGAGCGGGTAGGGTGAGGGTTTGGGCAGGGAGGGTGAAGGGCAACGCTAGCAGGAGCAAACCTATCGCGCAGCCCCACCCTCGGCCCCTCCCACGCAGGAGAGGGGAGCCAGACGACTTTGAAGTCATCAGCTTTCTGAGTAAAAGGCTTTCGCAGGAAAGAAACACAGTTGACACTCAGTTTGATGGTGATTAGATAATTACCTGGCTCTCTCTCCTCCGCAGGATTTCGCGCATTAAGCGGCCACGGGGTGGGGCTACTCCACGCGCAGCTCTGGCGTGTCCACAAAGCTTTTGGTATCCGACACGACTACCTCCTCGCCGGCTCGCAAGCCGCTCAGCACCTGCACGTAGTCGGCGTTGCTGTCACCGAAGCGCACTACCCGGCGCACTACCCTACCCCCCTCCGTGAGCACGAACACCGGCTGCTCCTGGCCGCCTTGGTAGAAGGGACCGTTTTTGAGGCGCAGCACGCCGCGGTGGGCGCGGGTTACTACAAATACATCGGCGCGCAGGTTGGCGCGCAGGGCCGGGTGGTGGTCTTGCTGCAAAGTGGCGTAGAAGGTTACTACCCCCTTGTCCACGGCGGGGCTGATGCTGGCCACGGTGCCGCGCAAGTCGGTGCCGGGGCCCAAGCGCACGAGCACGGCATCGCCGGGGTGCAGCTGGTCGGCGTAGGCATCGGAGAGGGTGGCCCGCACCCGAAAGCGGCTGAGGTCGGCCACGCGGGCCAGGGCGTCGCCGGCCTGCACGGTGGTGCCGAGGTTGTCATTGACCCAGGTGAGCACGCCGGGCAGCTGGCTGCTGATATCGGCCTGGCGCAGCTTGGTGGCCAGCTCGCCGATGCTGCGCTGCTGCATCGAGACGGTGTAGCCCAGCTCGCGGCGGTCGGCGGCGTTGGCCTGGCGCTGGTTGGCGAGCTGGCGCTGGAGGCGGGCGGCTTCGAGGCGGGCCACTCGCAGGTTCAGTTCGGCCTGCCGCACGGCCTCGGCGGTGCCGCCGCCGATTGCCAGCAGGTGCTGCTCGTCGCGCAGGGCCGATTGCAGACTGCTCACTTTCAACTCTTGCGCCTGTTGCAAAGCCTGCAAGTCGGTGAGGTTGCGCTCTAGCGTAAGCTGCAATTGCGAGTTCTTGTTCTGGTTGCGGAGCTGCTCGTCGTCGAGCTTGGCCAGGGAAGAAGCGGCCAAATCCTTATCTAATTCCAGAATGGTTTGGCCCGGCTGCACCTGCGCGCCCACCGCCAGCGCCACCCGCCGAATGGTGCTCAGGATGGGGCTGGTGATGACCGCCTCGCGGCCCGGAATGATGGTGCCGGCTGCCGTGAGGGCGGCATCTACGTCGCCCGTTTCGACGGGCGCGGTAAGGATGTCGGCGCGGCGCAGGCTGGGTTGCAGCACCGAGCGCAGCCCTAGCCCCCCGGCCAGCAGCACGGCTAGTGCCCCGAGGCCGAGGAGCCAGCTGCGTGCCTGACGACGGCGCTGCGTAGAAGTTGAAATGACTCTGTCCATAGCCGGGCAGGAAGGTGATGGGTTCCTACCCAGTAAGCCAAGGGCCGTGCCATTTATACAAAACTTTTATAATCAGTATATTATATTCAATAAACTGATTATGTATTCAGCAGAAAGTGTCCATTACCGAACAGCCTGTCCATTTGCGGACAGCTACTTCCCTACCTCCTCATTTCCCCGGAACGCGGGCATGGTGGCCTCACCCGCCGCCGCAATGCCGCGCCGGCCCAGCACGCGCCCAGCCGTGCGCCACAAGATGCGCATATCCAGCCCAAAGCTTTGGTGCTCAACGTACCACACGTCGAAGACAAATTTTTCTTCCCAAGAAATGGCATTGCGCCCATTCACCTGCGCCCAACCCGTGAGGCCGGGGCGCACCAAGTGGCGGCGCGCCTGCTGGGGCGAGTACAGCGGCAGGTACGCGGGCAGCAGCGGGCGCGGCCCGACGAGGCTCATGTCGCCGCGCACGATGTTCCAGAGCTGCGGCAATTCATCGAGCGAGGTGGCGCGCAACCAGCGGCCAATGGCCGGCAGGCGCTGCGCATCGGGCAGCAGCTGGCCGGTGGCTGGGTCGCGGGCTGCCGTCATGGTTTGGAGCTTGTAGAGCGTGAACAACTGGCCGCCCAGCCCCGGCCGCAACTGCCGAAATAGCCAGGGGCCACCGTTTTGCCCGGCTGCCAGCACCGCACCCAGCACCAGCAGCGGCAGCGTGAGCAGCGCCAGCGGCAGAGCTACGGCCAGGTCGAGCAGGCGCTTGCCAGGGTACATTTTTAATGGTTGATGAGTAATTAAGAGTAAAGGAACGGCCTGCTGACGACAGGAAGCATCTCTACCACGAGAGTGGACACAATCGGTGCATCGATGCGGCCAAGATGCTTCCTGTCGTTAGCATGACGTTCTTTAGGCCTTCAATTATCGCGCTGACCAGCACTTATTCTGCCTTGCTCACTTTCCCCAACGCCAAGCTTAACCTGGGCCTTTACGTCACGGCGCGGCGGCCCGATGGCTACCACACGCTCGAAAGCGTGTTCCTACCCCTGCCCTGGACCGATGCCCTCGAAGTACTGCCCGCACCCAAAGGCCAGGCCGGCACCAGCCTCGCACTTACCGGCCGGCCTATTCCGGGCGACCCGGCTACCAACTTGTGCCTCAAAGCTTACGAGCTGCTAAAAACCGATTTTCCGCAGCTGCCGGCCGCCCAGCTGCACTTGCACAAGATAGTGCCCATCGGGGCCGGCCTGGGTGGCGGCTCGGCCGATGCGGCGTTTGCCCTGCGAGCCGTAAGCGAGGTATTTGGGCTGAATCTATCAGCTGAAACTCTCGAAGGCTATGCGCGCCGCTTAGGGGCCGACTGCGCATTTTTCATTCAAAATCAGCCCCGACTGGCCTTGGAAAAAGGCGACGTCTTTGAAGACATTGCCCTGAATCTGGCCGGCACGGCTTGCGTGGTAGTCTACCCCGGCCTGCACATCAGCACGGCCGAGGCCTACGCCCGCATCGTGCCTCAGGCGCCGCAGCATCCGTTGCGCGAGGCGCTGGCACAGCCGATGGCTACCTGGCGCACTACCGTTTCTAATGACTTTGAAACAGCGCTGGCGCCCGCCTACCCCGTGCTCACCGACATTAAGCAGCAGCTTTATGCGGCCGGGGCTACGTATGCCAGCTTATCGGGCTCGGGCTCAGCGGTGTATGGCTTATTTGAGGGGGTAGGCGCAGCGCCGGCTCTGGCGTGGTCTACTGAGTACCTGGTGTGGCGCGGGCAATTGTAATCGTTATCCTAACGGCTTACACCAGCACCTCCGTCGCTTCGCGGCGGCGGGCGCGGCGCTGGTTCCACTGGTCGAGCACGGGGTGCACGAGCACGCTGGCGAGGATAATAAGGGTGCCGACGTAGAAGCCGCCCGACATTTTTTCCTGCCCGAAACCCGGCACGCGCAGCACAAACAGCGCCTGCGCCAGCACGATGCCATAGACCGGCTCCAAGTTGATAGTCAAGTTGACGACGAAGGCTGAAATACGCTTCATTAACTCAACTGATGTTGAAAAGGCGTACACGGTGCAGGCGCCGGCCAGCAGCAGCAGCCACAGCCAGTCGTAGCCGTGCAGCGCCAGGTGCAAGCCCTGGCCCTGCGTGAAATACCGGCTGTAAACCGGAAAAAACAGCGTGATGCTCAGGCACGCGCCCGCCATCTCGTACAGCGTGAGCTGCACCGGCGCGTGGCGCTTCACGAGCTGCGAGTTGAGCACGCTAAACAGCGCCGACAACCCCGCCGACAGCACCGCCACCAGCAGCCCGGTGAGTTGACTAAGCTCGGCCTGCGAAATCAAATACAGCCCCAGCATGGCCAGCAGGCCCAGTCCCACCTCGTAGGGGCGCACACGGCGCCACAGCAGCAAGGGCTCGAGCAGCGACGTCCACAAAGCCAGCGTGGCCATGCCCGCCAGGCATACGCTTACTGACGATAAGCGCGCGGCCAGAAAGAACGTAATCCAGTGCGCCGCCACCAGCGCCCCTACCCCCAGCAGCTTCAGCGCCTCCAGGCCCGACAGGCGCCAGCCGATGCGGCGCGCCACCAGCAGCCCCGCCAAGCCCGTAGTAGCCAGCGCCGTGCGCCAGAATACCAGCTCCACGGGCGGCACCGTCAGCAGCTTGCCCAGGATGGCCGTGAAGCCCCACAGCAGGACAATGAAATGCAGTTTGAGGTAGTCTTTGAGCATGTTGGTGCTTAGGAGGGGGGTAGGAAGCCAGAAGCCCGGGCGAGCCACGTCGCCCGGACCACTTTTTTACTTCGGCACGACGCGGTACAGCACCATGCCTATAACCGAAAATACCATTCCCGGAAACCATGCGGCCAGCAGCGGCGGCATGCTGCCGACCTGCGCCAGGTTGCGACTTAGCATCACAAAGATGATAAACACGAAGGCCAGCACGAAGCCCAGCGCAATTTGCCCGCCTACGCCGCCGCGGCTTTTGCGAGCGCTCAGCACCACGCCTATCATGGTGAGAATGAGAATATCGAAGGGGTAGGCGTAGCGCTCGTACTTCACGCTCAGGTACTGGGCCGTGTCGTCGGCGCCGCGCAGTATTTTGTTGCTAATAAGCTCGCCCAGCTCCGGCGAAGTCAGGGTTTCGGCCAGCCGATAGGTGCTGCCAAAGTCCTTGGGATATAGGTTCAGTGTGGTGTCGCGGGCCGGAATGGTTTGCAGCACTTCGTCCTGCTTGCCCCGAAACGTGCGCACCAGCTGCGGCGACAAGTGCCAGGTGTGCTTGGTGCTGTCCCAGGTCAGGGCGTCGGCCGTGAGGCGGCGGTGCAGCAAGGTGCCATCGATGGTTTCGAGCGCGAAGTGATAGCCCGTGTTTTGGTTGCTATTGTAGCTTTCGAGGTAGATGTAGCTCCGCGGCCCGATTTTCATGTGCACGTTGCGGCCCTCAAAGTGCCAGGGCTCCTGCACCACCACCGACTCAAACTCCACAATATGCTTGGTTCCCTTCGGAATAATCCAGCCCACCAGCCCGAAAGTGAGCACTCCAATTACGCTGGCGCCCAGCAGGTAGGGTAGCAGCAAGCGTCGAAAGCTCATGCCGCTCGACAGCATGGCCACGATTTCGGTGCGCGCCGCCAGCCGCGCCGTCACAAACACCACTGCCAGAAAAATGGTAATCGGCGAGAGCAAGTTGGCGAAGTACGGAAACAGGTAGATGTAGTAGTGCGTGAAAACGTAAGAGAACGAGAGATTATGGTGAATAAAATCGTCGTTCTTCTCGGTGTAGTCAATCACGCAAATCACGGACACGAGCAGCACCACCGTGAAGAAAAACGCGGTGAGAAACTTGCTGATGATGTATTTATCGAGCAACTTCATAAATCGCAGATTTAGCGGATTTAACGGATTTCGTGGATACGCCAACTGCGTTGGCTGGCTGTGGTAGGTACTGCTACTGCGGGGTGAATTAGGTGTGAAAGGTAGATTTGACGAAGCGGCGGTATTGAAGGGACGTGCCGCCGAAGTTCAGCAGTAGGCCTACGTGCAGGCGGTAGGCTTCGAGGTAGTTGATGACTTGAGCGAAGTGGAGTTCGGTTAAGTCGGTTGTTGCTTTCAACTCTAGTAGAATGGGTTTTTCAACTTGTGGGCCTTCCACCATAAAATCAACTCGCCGGCTGCCAATCTGCTGTCCTCGGAAATAAATGGGCGTTTCGACCTCGCATTGCGCCTGCATACCCTCGCGTGCTAGTTCAATTGCCAGCGCCCGCTGGTAAATCACCTCCGGAAAGCCTGCGCCCAGTATGCTGTGCACCCGCATAGCGCAGCCAATAGCACGGTGCGTAAAAGGCGTGTAAGCAGCCAGGTCCACCCCGTCTACACCATAGCTAGCTCCTGGCTCCGCTACCCCAAGCAGTGCGTGCTGCCCGTCAGCATTCACCCAGTCATCAAACACTTCATACATACTACAGCAACAAACTACGAAACCAAGAAATCCATATCTCCTTTAACTAACCAACCAATATAAAAACCCCAAAGCGTAGTCAGCCAACGCAGTTGGCGTATCCACGAAATCCGTTAAATCCGCTAAATCTGCGATTATAGGCGGCGCATCGTTTGCTCGACCATACTCGTTTTCCAAGGCCCAAACGTGCCGGCCACGATTTGCTTGCGTGCCTCGCGCACCAGCCACAGATAAAAGGTAAGGTTATGCTGCGACGCAAGTTGCGCCCCGAGCATTTCCTTAGCGTGGAAGAGGTGCCGCAAATACGCCTTGGTGTAAAACGTGCTGGCGTGGCCGCCGAGTTCTTCGTCGATGGGCGAAAAATCGGTGGCCCACTTCCTATTAGTAATGTTAATAATGCCTTGCGTAGTGAACAACATGCCGTTGCGGGCATTGCGGGTGGGCAGCACGCAGTCGAGCATATCCACCCCTAAGGCGATGTTTTCGAGAATGTTGGCGGGCGTCCCTACCCCCATCAGGTAGCGCGGCTTGTCCTGGGGCAGGATGTCGCAGACCAGCTCGGTCATTTCGTACATCAGCTCGGCGGGCTCGCCCACGCTCAGGCCGCCGATGGCGTTGCCGGCGCGGCCCTGCTCGGCAATGAACTCGGCCGACTGCCGGCGCAAGTCCTTGAAGGTGCTGCCCTGCACGATGGGGAAAAGTGTCTGCTCATAGCCGTAGAGCGGCTCGGTGCTGTCGAGGCGCTCGATGCAGCGCTTGAGCCAGCGGTGCGTCATGTCCAGGGAGCGGCGGGCGTAGTCATACTCGCAGGGCCAGGGCGTGCACTCGTCGAAGGCCATGATGATGTCGGCCCCGATGCGGCGCTGAATATCCATCACGCCCTCGGGCGAAAACAGGTGCTTTGAGCCGTCGATGTGCGAGCGAAACGTCACGCCTTCTTCCTTAATCTTGCGCGTGCCACTGAGCGAAAACACTTGGTAGCCACCGCTATCGGTCAGGATGGGGCCGTCCCAGCCATTAAATTTATGCAGGCCCCCGGCGGCTTGTAGCACGTCGAGGCCAGGGCGCAGGTAGAGGTGGTAGGTATTGCCGAGGATAATCTGGGCCTGCACGTCCTGCTTTAGCTCGCGCTGGCCAACGGCCTTCACGGTGCCGGCCGTGCCGACGGGCATAAAGATGGGCGTTTCGATGGTGCCGTGCGCCGTAGTGAGCAGGCCGGCGCG
>CALMOO010000898.1:7057-9317 GCA_937871705.1 uncultured Hymenobacter sp. | reverse complement strand
GCGGTTTTCGCCTTGGCTGCCGCCGCAGTGGGCCAGCCTGGTGCCGGCCCGCCAGCGCGGCGTGCCCTGCACCGACATGGATTGGGAAGTTTACCCCGAGTCCATCTACCACATGCTCAAGCAGTTTGCAGCCTACCCCGGCGCGCCCCGGCTAGTCGTAACCGAGAGCGGCGCCGCCTTCCCCGATACCTGCCAGCACGGGCGGGTGCACGACCCCGCCCGCCGCGCCTACCTGCAGGCGGCCATTGGGCAGGTGCTGCGGGCCCGGCAAGAGGGGGTAGGCGTAGATGGCTACTTTGCCTGGTCGCTGACCGATAATTTCGAGTGGGCAGCTGGCTACGCGCCGCGCTTTGGACTGGTGCACGTCGACTACGAAACCCAGCAGCGCACGCTCAAAGACTCGGGCCTGTGGTACGGCGATTTTTTGCGGGGCCAGGTGCCGCTCGTGCCAGCGCAACCAGCCGCAGCGTCCCACCGTTAGCCCGCAAGCTGACCTTTTTCCCTAACCCTATGAAACCGAGCGAGCTAATCTTCCGTCAAAACCGCGTGGTGTACGTGCTGATGACGCTGCTGGCGATAGTAGGCATCGTGTGGGGCATTCGGGAGCACCGGCGCCACACGGCCATACCGGAAGCGCCCGGCGCGGCGGCTACGCCCACTGCCACGGCTCCGCAGCAACGGTAAGGGGTAGGAAACGCGCACTGCCTAGCCAGGCGGCGTGAACTTCGCGGCCCAGTCAAGCCGTTTTCTACCCGATGCGAGACAGGCAGGCACTTACTTGTTTGGCCTACCTTTGCCGGCGCAGGCAACGGTTCGGCCCGGTCTGGCATCTTTTAGTTATCTCTAACGCAAGCTCAAGCTCAGCAGATACGCACGTCTACTGGTTGAGCATTAAGATTATATAGTATGGCATTCGACATGATGGGCATGATGGGCAAGGTGAAGGAGCTGCAAGACAAGATGCAGCACGCCCAGTCGCAGCTAGAGCACCTCACCGCTACCGGCGAAGCCGGCGGCGGCCTCGTAAAAGCCACCGCTAACGGCCACCGCCACTTACTCAAGCTCGACATTGACCCCTCGCTGCTCACGCCCGAGGACCGCGAAATGCTGCCCGACTTGGTAGTGGCCGCCGTCAACAAAGCGCTGGATGCTGCTGCCGAGCTGGCGCGCCAGGAGATGCAGCGCCAAACCAGCGGCCTGCTCCCCAACATGCCCGGCCTCGACTTGGGCAACTTTGGACTTTAGAAGTGGGCGGCTGCACTAATCGTTTGTCATTGCGAGCGCAACGAAGTGGAGCACGGCAATGACAAACGATTATTTACCTGAGTCCTCTTCCTTCTCAGACGTTGCCATCGTTATTCTCAACTATAACGGGGCGCATTTTCTGCGTCAGTTTCTGCCGGGCGTACTGGCCCACGCGGCCGGGGCCCGCGTAGTAGTGGCCGATAATGCCTCGACCGATGACTCGCTGGCGCTGTTGCGCCGAGAGTTTGCGCAGGTCGAGCTGCTGGGATTTAGTGAAAACCTGGGATTTTGTGATGGCTACAACCAGGCGCTGGCGCAGCTGAAAAGCGAGTTTTTTGTGCTGCTCAACTCCGACGTGGCCGTGCAGCCTGGCTGGCTGCCGCCGCTACGGCAGCTACTCATCGACAACCCGCGCGCCGCCACGGTGCAGCCCAAGATACTGGCTTACAGCGACCCTACCCTCTTCGAGTACGCGGGCGCGGGCGGAGGCTACCTCGACCGGCTCGCCTACCCCTTCTGCCGCGGCCGATTGTTTGACACCCTCGAAACTGACCGCGGCCAGTACGACGACCCGCGCCCCGTGGCTTGGGCCAGCGGCGCCTGCTGCCTGGTGCGCGCCACCGCGTGGCGCGAAGTTGGCGGGTTCGAGCCGGCTTTTTTTGCCCACATGGAAGAAATTGATTTCTGCTGGCGAGCGCAGAACGCGGGCTACGAAATCTGGTACCACGGGGGCGCGGCGGTGCACCACGTAGGCGGCGGCACCCTTCCCAAGTCAAACCCGCGCAAGACCTACCTCAACTTCCACAATGGCTTGGCGCTGCTCTATAAAAACGCCGCCCCTAGCGAGCTGGTGGGGGCAATGGCGCTGCGGCTGCTGCTCGACTGGGTAGCCGCTCTGCGTTTTCTGCTAGCTGGCAGCTGGCCCGATGCGCGGGCGGTGGGCCGGGCGCACCTGCGTTTTTTTCAGAAGCTCAGCTACTGGCGGCAGCGGCGGCGCCTGGCTCTACCCCAGTTG
>CALMOO010000898.1:6702-7047 GCA_937871705.1 uncultured Hymenobacter sp. | reverse complement strand
GCGGGTAAGCGAGCGGGCAGGCACCTACGCCGGCAGCATTGTGTGGGCGTATTTTGGAAGGGGTAAGAAATGGTTTAGTCAGTTAACAATTATTAATTAACACTTAACAGTCGTTGAACTGGCCAAAGGCGAATCGTTGAACAACTGTTAAATGTTAATTGATGACTGTATAATTGATTATAAATCCCAGACGGTACTGCGCTGCTGGCGCACAGCGCGGTTGATATTCATCCAGAACACCCCGGCAAAGTAGAGCACGACGGGCGAGCCGAAGGTAAAAAACGACGCGTAAACGAACGAAAGCCGGATGCTGCGCGTGCTAAAGCCCCAGCGCTGCCCCAGGGC
>CALMOO010000898.1:2867-6692 GCA_937871705.1 uncultured Hymenobacter sp. | reverse complement strand
CAGCCCGAACGACTGCGTTTCGATAAAGTCGGTGAGGCGTTTCATACGAGAGTTTCGGTAGGGGTGGTGCAACTTTGCCAGGCCAAGATACAACCGCCGGCCGTTGCCTGCAATCCGTATCGGGCTTATTACCGGCTATTTATCCTTGTTTGATGCCAGTTAACCTGGCTACTCGGGCTGCTTTCTACGTTGAAGCCGCCGTAAAAGACGCGTACGTTGCAACAAAAAAACCGATTACTTCCCGCCAATTGCCTGGCCAGTTTCCTAAGCCGCTGGCTGATGGCCCTGGTGCTGACGCTGCCCACCGCCTGCGCTTCCCTACCCCAAATGCTCAAGCAGGCCGAAGCGGGCCGCCGGGTGCAGGTAGCGCCCGCGCCGCTCACCGCCGTGGGCGATGCCGTGCCCTTCGAGGCCACGGCCAAGGCCGCCGCTAGCCACCTGCACAAGGGCGCCGTATACGAGGTGCTGCTTACTTATCGCTACGACCACGACCTGCGCCTCGACACGGTGGGTAGGCTGTCGTTTGCCTCCGGCGAGTACACCTACGACGACTCGGTGAAGGGCCGCCTGGTGAGCACCCGCCGCTTCACAGTACGTAATGACGTGCGCCATTCGCCCGGCCAGCTCATGGCCCGCGGGCAGGTGCGCGAGCTGAAGCCCCACGGCAAAGTGCTGCGCGCCACCACCGAAACGCTGGTGGCCCGCGGCATCTCGGACCCGGCGCGGCGCGTGGTGGTCGAAGACTCGGCCCTGGCGCTACTGCCCGAACACGCCAGCAACGTGATGAGCGGCACCCGCCTACTACCCCTCTATTTTGACCAAGGTCAGTGGTTTATCCGCTCGCACCTGGGCACCAACATCGCGGCGCTCGAAGACCTGATTGACGCCAACCAGCACACGCAGCGGGTACTCATCGCGGCCGGCCACTCGCCCGACTCCATTGATGCACACCAACCGGCGCTGGCCAGCAAGCGCGTCAAGATGCTGCTCTACTACTACAAGCAGCGGGTGAAAGGATTTTCGTATTTAAATAAGGTAGAGGATATTAAGTTCGACACCATCGCTTACCGGCGCAGCTGGGAGCTGCTGCTGAGCCAGGTGCAAAACTCGGTGCTGAAGCCCGCGCAGCAAGATTCGGTGGTGAGTATCATCAACGACACGCGGGGCAGCTTTGCCCAGAAAGAGAAGGCGCTGCACAAGCTCACGTTCTTCGATTACATCGAGGAATATATTTACCCGGTGCTGCGCTGGGGCACGGTGGCCGTGACCTACACCGCGCCGAAGCGCTACGATTCGGAAGTCTATATCTTGAGCAAGAAGATGCTGGCCAAAGAAGCCGACATCGAAGCCCTGACGCCCGAAGAACTGCGCTACTCGGCCACCCTTACCCCCCTGCTGGCCGAGAAGCAGCGCATCTACGAGCTGGCGGCGGCTAGTACGTCGAGTTGGGAGGCGTTTTACAACTTGGGCACGGTGCTGGCCATGCGCGCCGAAAAAGAGCCCACCGAGCGCGTTCAGCGCGCTTATTACCACCGCGCGGCCGTCAATTTCACCCTGGCTGCGCATCGCCACCCCACAGCCGAGCTGTTTTACCGCGCCGCCTCGGCTCACCACCACGCCCAAGAAACGCTGGAGGCTTTGCAGGACTACGACTATGCCATCAAGCTCGGCGGCTCGCGCCCGATGCTGCGCAAGATTTTTGCCGACCGCGCCGCGCTCGAAATTCAGATTGGTCAGCCCGAGCAGGCGCTCGCCAGCCTGCGCCTGGCTGGTCCCAGCTACCAGAACTTCATGAACCAAGGCCTACTGCTGATTCAGCAAGGTGGCTACGACGCGGCGGCTGCCCAGTATAGCCTGGCTCTCGACCAGCGCCCCCAGGCCGCCGCGCCGCACTACGGCCTGGCCGTGGCCGCCGCCCGCCGCCACGACGAGGCCACTATGGCCCAGGAGCTGCGCCGCGCCGTGCAGCTCGACCGCAACTTCTCGACCCAGGCAGTGGAAGATTTGGAGTTTGAGGGCTACTTGCAGCGCCCGGCGTTCCGGGACGCGCTGAGGTAGGCAAACTAATGAAAATCTACTCGCCAGCTTAACAGCCACTTTGCAGTGGGCGCAGGCAAAGCAGGCTGCCTGCGCCCACTGCCTCTATTAGATAGCACGCTGGCGCTTAAGTGTTAGCACTGCCTGGCAGCGGCAAGGTGATGACAAAGGTGCTACCCCGCCCTTCTACACTGTCGAAGGCAATATGACCTTGGTGCAGCTCCACGATGGTTTTGATGATGGACATGCCCAGCCCCGTGCTGCGCTCGCCGCGCAAGCCCGGCCGCCGGGCACTGGTAAACTTCTCGAACAGCTCAGCCTGCATCGGTTGGGGAATGCCCACGCCGGTGTCGGCTACCGTCACCACGGCGCCGCCACCTTGCTGCGCTACGTGCACCGTGATGGTGCCCTCATCGGGGGTGAATTTGATGGCATTGGAGAGTAGATTATTGATGGCCTGCATAAACTTGTTCTGGTCTAGCTCGACGTAGAGTGGCGCGCTGGCGGCCTCAAAGCGAAAGTGCTGGTTCACCAGGTGCGCTCCCTGCTGGTACTGTTCCATGACCAGGCGCAGCTTCTCTACCAAGTCTACCCGTTCGCGCTTGAGCACGATGTTCACGGAATCCGAAAACTCCTGGCCTACGAAGTCACGAATCATGGTGACGCTGTCGTGGCAAAGCACGCGCATCTGCTCAATCAAGCTCGTGAGCTTCGTGTTCTGAAGCGGGGCCACCGACTCGTGAAAGTAGTCGCTCATCTGCTCCAGCAAGGCAAACGGCCCCGCGAGGTCGTGTGAGAGAATCTCCAACGTTGTGTTCTTCTTCGAGTTGTACTTGTCGGCGTGCCAGAGCATCTGCTTGGTAGCTGTCACATTCTCCAGCAAGCCGCCTACCTGGGTATCGCCCGCCAAATCAACCAGATGGTGGGGCGTGACACATAAGTGCAGGTCTGCTCCTTCCCGGGTGCGCAGGCGCAGCTCGAACGGCTCGCGTAGCTGGCCAGTTAGCCAGCGCTGCCAACAGTCGGCGGCGTGGTCCTGGTCATCGGGATGGATGCGTTCTAGCAAGCTCGGCAGCTCTTCATTGACGTGAGCGCAACGGCCTTGCAGCACCGACTCGTAGGCTGCGTTCACGTACGTGACGCGCTGCTGGCCGACGTGGTAAACGAAGAAAACCTGGGGAGACGCCTGCAGGAAGCTTTCGAAGAAGGAAGAAGGAGCCATAAGCAAGAACAGGGAACTGGGTGAAAGTCTTGGCCGTTGGCAGCTGCACCTAGGCCCACTGGCAAGGGAGCGACTGGTAGGGCGGTCAGTAGGCCTTTATAAAGGAAGGTGAGCCGCCACCAAAGTGGCACGAATTAGGAAAAGAAAAGTCGTGAAAGAGGTAATCGCAGCAGAATACGTTTACTCGTTGTGTTCGGCTCGCAACGAAGCATGATTTTGATTCCTCAAATTCTCTTTGCCAATTGTAGCTTTGCACACCGGCCGTGAGCCAATTTTTTGCTAGTAATTTGATGCGTACTATTCAATTCCGCGAGGCCCTGCGTGAGGCCATGAGCGAAGAAATGCGCCGCGACCCATCGATTTTCCTGATGGGCGAGGAAGTGGCCGAATACAACGGCGCCTACAAGGTGAGCCAAGGCATGCTCGATGAGTTTGGGGCTGAGCGCGTGATTGATACGCCAATCGCTGAGCTGGGCTTCGCCGGCATCGGGGTAGGTGCGGCAGTCAATGGCCTCAAGCCGATTATCGAGTTTATGACCTTCAACTTCTCGTTGGTGGCCATCGAC
>CALMOO010000898.1:617-2857 GCA_937871705.1 uncultured Hymenobacter sp. | reverse complement strand
GATGTCGGGCGGGCAGTATTCCTGCCCCATCGTGTTTCGCGGCCCTACTGGCAACGCCGGGATGCTCAGCAGCCAGCACTCGCAAAACTTCGAGAACTGGTTTGCTAATACGCCCGGCCTAAAGGTCGTGGTTCCCTCCAACCCTTACGATGCCAAGGGCTTGCTCAAAGCTTCCATCCGCGACCCGGACCCGGTTATTTTCATGGAGTCGGAGCTCATGTACGGCGACAAGGGCGAGGTGCCGGAAGAAGAATACATCCTCGAAATCGGCAAGGCCAACGTGGCCCGCACGGGCAAGGACGTGACCCTCGTTTCGTTCGGCAAGATGATGAAGATTGCCTTTGCCGCCGCCGATGAGCTGGCCAAGGAAGGCATTGAAGCCGAAGTAATTGACCTGCGCTCGGTGCGGCCCATCGACTACGATACGCTCATCAACTCGGTGAAGAAAACCAACCGCATGGTGGTGGTAGAAGAAGCCTGGCCGCTGGCCAGCATTTCGAGCGAGCTGGCCTACATGGTGCAGCGCCGCGCCTTCGACTACCTCGACGCGCCGGTGGTGCGTATTACCTGCGCCGACGTGCCGCTGCCCTACGCCCCTACCCTCATCGAAGCCTCGCTGCCCAACGTGGCTCGCGTGGTGAAAGCGGTGAAGGAAGTAACCTACTCGGCGGCTTAAGCAGCGTAGCAAAATGTCGCTGAAAAACTCCCGTTGCTAACCGCAGCGGGAGTTTTTGTTTTTGGTACCATTAGCACCGCTTCCGAGTTCATGTACTTACAGCAGCTCTCAGGCCAGCCTACGGCTTAATGGCACAAGCTTAGGATTTATAAGCCTTTATAGGCCTGCCCTTGGAGCGGGTAAGCGCTGGCTAGGCTTACTTCGCGGGCGCTCGCGCCACTTGCCTTTCACGCTTACCTACTTCTTTTTATGAATTCCCTTGTTTGTTACTTGCTGCCGCTGGCGGCTTTAATGGCGGGGCAAGGCGAATGCCAAACGCCCGCCGCCTCTAGCCCTCAGCCGGAGGCGTTTCGGCCCGGCGCTTTTCAGGCCCTGCCGCTGGGCGCGGTGCAGCCCGAGGACTGGCTCCGGCGCCAGCTCATTATTCAAGCCAATGGCCTGAGCGGCCACCTCGAAGAGTTCTGGCCCGACCTAGGGCCGAATAGTGCCTGGCTCGGCGGCTCGGGCGAGGGCTGGGAGCGCGGCCCCTATTACCTCGATGGCCTCCTACCCCTGGCCTACGAGCTAAACGACCCCGCCCTAAAAGCCAAAGCCCAGAAGTGGGTCGACTGGGCCCTGCAAAGCCAGCGCCCCGACGGCGCTATTGGCCCGGTTAAGAACCAGGATTGGTGGCCCAATATGCTCGTACTCAAAGGCCTGATGCAGTACCAAGAAGCTACCGGCGACAAGCGGGTGGTGCCCTTCATGACCAAATACTTCGCCTATCAAAGCAGCCAGCTTGCTACGCTGCCGCTTAAGGAATGGGCCGTTTTTCGCTGGGCCGAGGAATTGGTGCCGATTCGCTGGGTGTACCGGCAAACGAAAGACCCACAGCTACTTAAACTGGCGCAGCAGCTAGCGCAGCAGGGCTTCGATTGGCAGCAGAGCTTCGCCCATTTTCAATTTACGCAGCCTACTACTTCCGCTAGCCTTAACCTACAGACCGGCAACAACAGCCTGGCCCTACAAGCCCACGGCGTGAACAACGCAATGGCCCTGAAGATGCCGGTGCTCTGGGGCATGACTGGTGGCACCGAGGCCGACCGCCAGGCCATCTACAACCAGCAGGCACTGCTCGATAAGTACCACGGCTTGCCCACCGGCATGTTCAGCTGCGACGAGCACCTGGCCGGCCGCAATCCCTCACAGGGCACCGAACTGTGCACGGTGGTCGAGGCGCAATTTTCGTACGAAGAACTCCTGGCGCTGCTCGGCGACCCAGCCTTTGGTGACCGCCTCGAAAAAATTACTTTCAACGCCCTGCCCGCTACGTTCGACCCCACAATGTGGGCCCACCAGTACGACCAGCAGCCCAACCAGGTGCTGGTGAGCAAGGCCAAGCGCCAGTGGTCGACCAACGGCGACGAGTCGAACCTGTTTGGCTTAGAGCCGCACTTCGGCTGCTGCACGGCCAACATGCACCAAGGCTGGCCCAAGTTCACGGCCAGTCTCTGGATGGCCTCTCCCGATGGCGGCCTGGTGGCAGCAGCCTACGCGCCCAATCGCCTCAGCACCAGCCTTAAGA
>CALMOO010000898.1:0-607 GCA_937871705.1 uncultured Hymenobacter sp. | reverse complement strand
GTGGTTATTCGGGAAGAAACCGAGTATCCTTTCCGCGAAACCATCCGCTTCGTTGTGGAGCAGGGGGGTAGGCAGGCGTTTCCGCTGCGGCTGCGTATTCCGGCCTGGGCCGATAAGGCCGCGGTGACCGTAAACGGCAAGGCCTCGGCTAAAGCGCCAAAAGCCGGCACGTTCTACATGCTGAGCCAAGCCTGGAAAAAAGGCGACGTGGTAGAATTGCGCCTGCCGATGACGGTGCGCGTGCAGCCCGGCTTCAATGAGTCCGTATCGGTCGAGCGCGGCCCGCTGGTGTATGGCCTGAAGCTGGGCGAGCAGTGGACCAAGCTGCGCGACCGCCCCAACCAGGCCGATGACTACACTGTGCAGGCCACCACGCCCTGGAACTACGGCCTACTGCTACCCAAAGGCCCCGCGGCCGCGGCATTTCAGGTGAAAGAGCTACCCACGAGCGGGGTGCTCTTCTCGCCCGAAGGCGCCGCTGTTGAGCTGCAAGTCAAGGGTGTGCGCTTGCCGCAGTGGCAGCTAGCCGAAAACTCGGCCGGTCCCCCGCCGCCCAGCCCTGTGGCCAAGCCCGCCGACGCGCTGCCCGAAACCCTGACGCTCATTC
>CALMOO010000897.1 GCA_937871705.1 uncultured Hymenobacter sp. | reverse complement strand
CCCGACGACGCTAAGCCAGGACCCAGCAACTTGCGCCTGCGCGTGATTTGGGGGGCACTCGCGGCGGCGCTGCTCTTTGGCTGCACCTTCGGCGGGCCCATCTCGTTCGGGCTGTTTTTTGCCGCCGTGCAGGCGGTAATGCTGAAAGAGTTTTACCGGATAATGCGGGCGAGCGGGTATAAGCCGGCAGCGGCAATGGGCATCATAGGTAGTCTGCTGATTTTTGGAGCTACGGCGAGCGGCTTTCACTATTTTTATCCGCACATTTCGCATGATAATCCTCTCGTCTCCAGTATCACAAACGCCAACACCAACCAGCAAAACTGGTCGCTGTTAGCACTGAGCGTTACGATAGTAATTATGCTGCTCACGCTGGTTTCGATAGTACGCGAGATTATCGCTTGGCCCCGCTTCAAGCAGCCGTTTGTCAATATTGCCTCTGCGATATGCGGGCTAGTGTACATAAGTGTGCCCATGACGCTGCTAATCTTTATTGCATATGGTTCTGGTCATTACGACCCACGCCGCGTTTTCTTCCTCATTTTCTTAGTCTGGGCGGCCGATACCGGTGCCTACTTCGCTGGCAAAAACTTTGGCAAGCACAAGCTGGCGCCTAGCATTTCGCCCGGCAAAACCTGGGAAGGCTGGGCTGGTGGCGCGGCGCTCACGCTGGTAGTTGGCTGGGTGGCGGGCTACTTTCTGCCCGATATCCCGCTGGGCCACCGGCTCGTAGCGGCAGGGGTAGTGGCCGTGTTTGGCCCGCTCGGCGACCTGGCCGAGTCGATGCTCAAGCGCAGCGCGGGGGTGAAAGACTCGGGCACGTTCCTGCCCGGCCACGGCGGGCTGCTTGACCGGTTCGATGCGTTTCTGCTGGTGCTGCCGGTGCTGGCGCTACTACAAGTGCTGGTGGAGTAATTAATAAGGGGTGTACTGGTGAGTGGGCGTACTGGTGTTCGGCTGTTAGAACGTCATTACGCCCATTATCCTTTACTCCCCTTACTCTAGGCGTACCTTTGCGGGCCTTCTTCGTAAGCACAACCTTCCTGTCCCTTTCCCACCCACTCTTCACTTTATTTTCCTGCACATGGCCACCACTGTGTATAAAGAACCCGCTCCACGGGTCGAGAATACCGAGAACCCTTTAGAATCGATGATGTCGCGCTTCAATGTCGCGGCCGAGATTCTGGGGCTCGATGAAACCACCTATGCCGTGCTCAAAGCGCCTGACAAACAGGTGATTGTGAGCTTGCCCGTGTCGATGGACGACGGCCATGTGCGCGTATTTGAGGGTTACCGCGTGGTGCACAACACTATCTTGGGCCCCAGCAAAGGCGGTATTCGCTACGACAAGAACGTGAACCTCGACGAGGTGAAAGCCCTGGCCGCCTGGATGACCTGGAAGTGCGCCGTAGTTGACATTCCGTATGGCGGCGCCAAGGGCGGCATCATCTGCGACCCCACTACCATGAGCGTGGGCGAGCTGGAGCGCCTGACGCGCGCCTACACCATGTCGATGAAGGATGTATTCGGCCCCGACCGCGATATTCCGGCCCCTGACATGGGTACCGGCCCGCGCGAGATGGCTTGGATTATGGACGAGTTCTCAAAGACCGTGGGCCAGACGTCCTCGGCCGTCGTCACAGGCAAGCCCTTGGTGATGGGCGGCTCGCTGGGCCGCACCGAGGCTACCGGCCGCGGCGTGATGGTATCCTGCCTGGCCGCGATGAACAAGCTGGATATGCAGATAGAAGATACGTCAGTGGCAATTCAGGGCTTCGGCAACGTGGGCTCCTGGACGGCCAAGCTGATGTTTGATAAAGGCTTGAAAATTAAGGCTGTATCGGATATATCGGGGGCATACTGGAACGAGAATGGCATCAACATTGACGAGGCCATTGCCTACAAGAATGCTCACGGCGGCCGCCTCGAAGGCTTCGACGGCGCTGACCCCATGGACCCCAGTAAGCTGTTGATTTCGGACGTAGACGTGCTGGTGCCCGCCGCCGTGGAGGACGTAATTACCGAGCACAACGCGCCCCACATCAAAGCCAAGCTGATTGTGGAAGGTGCTAACGGCCCCACTTCGGCCTCGGCTGACCCCATTATTTATGGCAAAGGCATATCGGTGGTGCCCGACATTTTGGCCAACTCGGGCGGCGTGACGGTGAGCTACTTCGAATGGGTGCAGAACAAGCAGGGCTTTAAGTGGAGCCTGGATATGGTGACGGAGCGCGCCGACCGCATCATGACCGACGCGTTCGAGAAAGTGTACGCCGTGAGTCAGAAATACAATATTTCGCTGCGCATTGCGGCCTACGTGGTGGCCATCGACAAGGTAGCCCAGACCTATAAGTACCGCGGCGGCTACTAGCTTATTCCTACCTGTTCTTTTGAGCGCAAAATGCTGCGCGTCAAGCAGAGAGGGAGTGCAGCAACCGCTTCAGAACGAAATAGCGCGCACATCTCGTTCTGAAGTATTGGCCGCGCTCCCTTTCATTGCGCTCGCAAGGACAAACGATTTACTTTGCACTTCGTCCTACCCCATACACTGTGATTAAGGTACACAAAGAAGGCCGCCGCATCCTGTTCGTTACGCTGTTGGTACTGCTGGCCTTAAACCTGCTGCTGAACCGCTACAATGGCCCCAACGTGCTGTTCAACCGCATTTTTGCGGGCGCGTCGGTGGTAGCGTTTCTCATGCTGCTCCAGTTTTTTCGCTCGCCGTTTCGGCGTCTGCTCACCCACGAAGACCTACTGCTGGCCCCAGC
>CALMOO010000896.1 GCA_937871705.1 uncultured Hymenobacter sp. | reverse complement strand
TTCGTACCCATTCTGTTTGCTACCCGCCTGGTGCGCTGGCGCGAGGTGCGGCAGCTGCTGCCGCGCTAGCGCCAGTAGCGCCTAGGTTTTACTTTTGCTACCCTGCTAGCTCAGATGAGCGCCCCTTTGTTAATTGCTCACTGCTGCTTGCTACTTGAAAAAATGGCTCGTCCGCATCCCTCGCACTTTATTCATACGCTGCTGCCGCAGCTGGTGTGGCGCCGCCCGGCCGCCGTGCGCCGCGAGCTGAGCGACCCGCTGCTGGCCCGCGAGCTGCTGCTGTACGTCTGGGACAAGGCCGCCGAAAGCCTACCCCCCCGCGAGCGGGTATCGCCCCGCGGGCTGCACCTGAGCTGGCACCAGGTGGCGGGCCGCACCACAGCGCTGCTGCAGCTGCCGGCGCCTCAGGCCACTGGTGAGGCGCACCTGGCAGCTATTGTGTACGAAGATGACCTGCCTGCTGCTGCCGACGACGACCACCGACATCCGTCGTTTGAGGAAGAAGAAGCCGACGACGAAACGGCTACTGCCGAACTGCCCGAGGAAGAGCTGCCCCGCTATTTTCTGCTCGAAGCTACCCTAGGCCGCAGCCCCGACGAGGCGGGCACGCCCACCGTGCTCGGCGAGTGGCGCGGCGAGCACCACCGCCACCACGCCCCCGGCCCGCCGGCCGGCCGGCCCGATACTACCGGGCGTTTTTTGCAAGCCCTGGCCAATTTATTAGGCCCCATGCCCGATGCCGGGGTGCCGTTCATGCGCGTTGTGCGCAACTGAGGAGTTAGAAGTGAAAGTTGTGGATGGCGTTTTGTTTGGGGGCTTTTAGCAACTTGTAGGGCAGGTTTACTTGTTATAACTCATAGCTTTTAACTCAAAACTCCTAGCTCTACATGTTGCGCCGCCGCCAGGTAGCCCAAGCCGCTGCCGAAGCCACTGCCCGCGCCCAGCGCGCCTCCCAAACCTGCTGCGGCCTCTGCGAGCGCCCGGTGCAGCATACTTCGCGCCACCACCTGGTGCCGCGCGAAGAAGGCGGCCGCTACGGCGACACCGTCGACCTATGCCAGCCTTGCCACAGCAGCGTCCACCGCTTCTTGAGCAACCGCGAGCTGGCCCGCCAGTATTCTACCCTCGAAGCCTTGCGCCGGGCCGAGGAGCTGCAAGGCTATTTGAGCTGGATTAAAAAGAACCGGGTAGAGAAAATTCGTAATCGCCACGGCAAGGAATAGGCAGCCACTCGGTTTGGGACTTCAGCACGCCGGAACGTCAGGCGGGCGACAGAAAGCATGAGGCGCTGAGAGCTGTTAAATGAAAATAAAAGTCAGCCATTAGCTAATGCGAAGATTTGTGCCTTTTGGCGAGCTGCGGCGGCAGCCCACGATAGTAGTCGACAGCACCGGGCTGGGCGCCGCCCTCACGCTGGCGCACTGGCGCGGCGCTGCTACCCCCCCGGCGCTGCGCGACGATACCAGTGCCGGCTCGTGCCTGCGGGCGCTGCACCAGCCGGCCACGCCGGGGCTAGAGGCGCAGGCCGTAACTGCTAATCACTTCGATATCGACGGCTTTATTGGCGTCTGGGCTTTGCTCAATCCCGAGCTGGCTTTGGCGCACGAAGCGCTCTTGCGGCTGGTAGCCGTGCTGGGCGATTTTCGGGAAATGGATTGGCAAAACCCGCTCGCTGACCATGCCCTCAAGCTGGTATGCTGGCTGAATGCCGAGGAAAAAGCCCGCTTCTACGAACCCTTTGGGGCGCCCGCCCGCCGGCGCCGCGAAGACGAGGCTTCGGCCGAAAAGTTCGAGTGGTTTCTGCCACGGTTTGCAGAAATTCTGTTAAACCCAGCGCTTGGCCGCGCCGCCTGGGAGCCCGAATACACCCGCGTAAAAC
>CALMOO010000895.1 GCA_937871705.1 uncultured Hymenobacter sp. | reverse complement strand
TTCGGGTATGGACGACGCGGGCGAGATGTCGGCCTGGTACGTCTTCAGCGCCACCGGCCTCTACCCCCTCTCGGCGGCCGATGCGCGCTACGTCGTCACGCTCCCCGTTTTCGACGAAGTGCGCTGGACGATGCCCAATGGCAAGGTGCTGACGGTGAAAAAGTCGGGCGCCAGCCGCAACCTGAGCACCATTCGCGTGAATGGCGCTACCAACTCGGGGTACTTCGTGCCCTACCAGCTATTCACTACTGGCGGCCAAATTGAGGTAGTTGCGAAGTGAGTAGCAGGGCTCGCAGCATTTCGGTGAGGGTAGCAGCTTCGGCTACTGATGCCAACAAGGCTAGTGCCTGCGAATCAGTGGCCACGGCGTAGCTTCGTCCGCTCTGCCCTACCCCGCTTTCTCAATGCCTGGCTCTCTGCATTACTATCCGGCTGACCTGGCCCAGGCGCTGCGCCAGCACTGGCCGGCTGACGCGCCCTCGTTGCCAGCTAATGAGGTGCTTACCATCTTCATCTCGACACTCTACCAGGCCAGCTTACTGGCTGAGGAGGGCCGCCCCGTTCTTTGCCATCTGGTGCTGGCCACCCAGGCCGAGCTGGAAGCGCAGGCCGTAACACTCACCGATTTTCATCTGCTGCGCTTTGCCGAGCCCCGCAGCTACTCCGAGCAGGAGCTGCGCCGGCTCAGCCCCGCCGTGCAGCAGCCCAGCAGCCTGCTGGCCGTGGCTCCTACCGCCGACGGCAGCTTACAGCTCTGGGGCCTGCTTTTTAGTGAGCACCAGTGGGACCAGCTCGTGGACCAGCCCCGCCTGACCACGGCCCAGCCACCCCGCGCTTTGCTGGTGCAGGTGAGAGGCCCGGGCAGCCTCGTCTTCTACGACGGAGCTCAGCGGGTGCTCACCCTGCAGGGGGGCCGCATCGAGGGCCACGGCTTCGTATCCTTTCCTCGAGCCTGGGCGGAGGGGCGTTTTGTCGAAAACCGGCAATTAGCAGGTGGGGCCCTACCCGGCCTAGACTTGACTCCCGAGCAGGAGGACCTGCTCGTGCGCCTGACCTTGCAGCTGCAGCGGCGGGCTTTGACCCGCATCCGCACCAGCGGCCACGGCGCGCTGGTGGTGCTGGTGCCCACAAACCGGGTGGCTGCCCTAACGGCCACGGGCGGAGTGCTGCGCCCCAAATACCGGGTGCTGCCCGGTCAGGCGGGCCCGCGCTTTCCCGCTTTGGCGCGGGCCGTATTGCGCCGCCTAGCCGCACTCGGCGAGGTGAGCTGGGCACGTTATCAGCAGGCCCACGATGCTGAGCTACTGGCCTTGACGGCCGAGATTGAACACTTGGCCGACTACCTGGCCGGGCTTGCCGCGGTTGATGGGGCCCTGGTACTCACGCAGCAGCTCGACTTGGTGGGTTTTGGGGTTGAGGTGCAGGCCACGCAAGTGCTCCTAGAACGAGTATATCGTGCCCTCGACCTGGAGGCGCAGCAGCGCCAGCCGCTGGCCGTCGACCACGGGGGCACCCGCCACCGCGCCGCTTACCGCCTCTGCCTGGCCGCGCCCGAGTGCCTGCCCATTGTCGTTTCGCAAGACGGCACCGTGCAGTTTGTGCATGAGCAGGCCGGGCAGGTAGTCGTGTGGGACCAGTTGACTTACTAGCAGCACCTACGCGCCGGCCGAGCAGCCCGCCCCGCCGCAACGGGTAGCCCACCAACAGGAAGCTGCTACGCTAGTTCACGCGTCGGCAGCCATTGCCAGGGCAATAGCCTGTTGAGCGTCTAGCGCGGCTAGTCGGGCCACCAGCGCCGCCCGCACATCGGCGTAGGTATCCGGGCCCAGGGCCAGGCGCAGCGGTGCCGGGTGCTGGTCGGCCGAGTCCAGCATGGCCTGCGCCATCTTGTCGGCATCGCCGGGGATAGGGAAATCGCCATTGAACAGGCCGCGGCGCACGGCGCCGGCGGGCGTCTGGTCGTAGGCCTCCAGCACCGGGGCATGAACCAAGCCCGCGCCAAAGTTGGTGTGCGTTGCCCCCGGCTCCACGATGGTGACCCCAATATTGAAGGAGGCCACTTCCTTGGCCACGGTTTCGGCAAACCCTTCAATGCCCCATTTAGTCGCGTGGTAGAGGCCAAAGTTGGGGTACGTAGTCTGCCCCCCGGCCGAGGATAGCTGCATAATCCGGCCGCCGCCTTGCGCCCGCAAGTGGGGTAGCGCGGCCCGAATAAGTTGAATCGAGCCCACGAGGTTGGTGTCAATCTGGTGGCGCAGCTGCTCATCGGTAACTTCTTCGGCCGCCCCAAACAAGCCGTAGGCGGCATTGCTCATGACTACGTCGATGCGGCCTAGTTCCGCAAAGGCGGCATCCACTACCCGGCGAATAGCCGCCGGGTCGGTGAGTTCCAGCGCGGCCACCCAGAGGCGGTTGCCATACTGTGCTTTTAGCTCGGCGAGGGCGCTTACCTGCCGCACGGTGGCCGCTACCCGGTCGCCGCGCTGCAATAGCTTTTCCATTACTTTTCGGCCAAAGCCGGACGAGGTACCCGTGATGAACCACGTTTTCATGTGAGGAGTGTTTTTGTACTCCACAAAGGTCCAGCGCGAGGGCTGGCGATTACTGACGAGATTCAAACCAATGCTGACGCAAATCAAACCTGCCGCACCTGCGAAGGAGTCTGGCCGGTGTGCCGCCTAAAGAACTGCGCAAAGTGGGTCGGCTCCTCAAAGCCCAGGCAGTAGCCAATAGTGCTCACGGGCCAGTCGGTGTGCTGCAACAGCGCGCGGGCTTCCTGCACGAGGCGCTCGGCCAGCAGCTGCGTGGTCGTCTTACCAGTCACGGCCTTGAGCGTCCGGCTCAGGTAATTTACGTGCACGGCCAGCTGGTCGGCAAAGGCTTGGGGCGTGCGTAGCTCTAGCCGGCGCGCGGGGGTCACAATGGGATATTGCCGGGCCAGCAACGCCAGAAACAAGGCCGTGAGGCGGGTGGCCGCAGTGGCTTCATGCAGTACCGCCACCGGCTCCAGCTTCAGGGCGCCGTGGACGCACTCCATCAGGTAGTGGTAGAGTAGTTCGTATTTGTAGGGGTAGTCCGAATCTTGCTCGGCGAGCATCTTCTCAAACTGAGTCCCAAAGGCGGCCGCCTGGGTTTCCGTAAGTTGAAAAAAGGCTGGGCGGTCGGGCGCAAACACAGCCCATTCGGTGGGCCGCGCGTGGGTGTGCGCGGGCAGAAAATCCTCGGTAAAGACGCAGCAGTAGCCCCGGCAGCTGTTGGCAGCGGGCACTTCCCAGGTGTAGGGCACTTGCGTATTAGTAAATACGAGCGCGGGTTGGCCCGCCGCGAGCACCAGGTGCTGGTCGGCGGCGTGGTAGGTGGCCGGGCCGGTGGTAAGCGTGATTTTGTAGAAATCCTTGCGGCTGTAAACGCCGAGCAGCGTCAGGTCGGAGAGGAAGTCTTCGAGGCGCCACGCGCTGAAGTGCCCCCCGCCCCGCTGGCTTTCTGGCTGAAGCCGAGGCAGCTTTTCGGCGTAGTAGTCGGCCAGGGTGTGCTGGTGAATCATGCGGTAAAAATACAGAATTGCGCTAAGCCAAGAATTGCCTTAGACAAAGCGCCCTGGCAACTGCCGGGGCGCTTTGTCTAAGGCAATTCTTGGCAAGCAGCAAGCGGCTGGGCGGCTGGGTAGCTGGGTGGCTAAAGCTGGTTTGGGCGGCGGTACTTACAGTCGCACGCCTTGCGCTTGCAGTTGTTTTTCTTGCGCGGCTTGGTTGGCCGTAAACTGCGCGTGCTGCGCGGCTGTGCGCTGGGTGCCCAGGCTGGCCAGTTGCTGCTGCACATTGGCGGCCGACAAGTCGGTGCCGTACAACGGCGTGCCGGGCTGCTGGCGCCACGACTCGTGCAAGCTGCCAGCGTCTACCGCATCGAAGCCCAACTCCTCAACAAGGGCCATTACCTGCTGCTTAGCGGCCGCATCATCGCCGGCCACTGTTAGGGCAATGCGGCCGGGCGTGCCGGTGGGCTGCCCCGCTTGTTCGAGGTGCGCGGCGTAGATGTTGTTAAACACCTTCACCACCGGCCGGCCCAGGTGCTGCTGCACCCACT
>CALMOO010000894.1:3989-4536 GCA_937871705.1 uncultured Hymenobacter sp. | reverse complement strand
CTGCTAGCAGCGCCAGTGCAGCTGCGGGCGCGGCTATCGGCCAATGAGAACCCCTTCGGCCCGTCGGACAAGGCCAAGCAGGCCATCACGGAGTCGCTGGCGAGCTGCTATCAATACCCGATGCAAGCGCGCGATTTAATACAGAAAATTGCTGAGTATGAAGGCCTCACGCCCGAGCATATCATGCTCGACGCGGGTTCGAGCCCCATGTTGCTGGCTGCCGCCATGCACTTTGGGCAGCGGGGTGCCATTATCACCGGCGACCCGTCGTATGCCGACTTGCCGCGCAAAGCCGAGAAATTCAAGGCGCCCATTGTGGCCGTGCCGTTGACTTCGGATTATAAGCTCGACCTTGATGCGATGGGGAAAAAGCTGGATAGCCGCACGGCGCTGGTTTACATCTGCAACCCGAACAACCCCACAGGTACGGTGCTCGACACGGCCAAGCTCAAGGCCTTTATCGCGCAGGTTTCTCAGAAAACGCCCGTTTTTGTGGATGAAGCCTATATCGACTACCTGCCCGACCCGCGCGGTTCCTCGCTAATAC
>CALMOO010000894.1:0-3968 GCA_937871705.1 uncultured Hymenobacter sp. | reverse complement strand
GGTGGCGCGCACTTTCTCTAAACTCTACGGCTTTGCTGGCCTGCGCGTGGGCTACCTGGTAGCGCAGCCCGACATGATTAAAACCTTGAGCCAGTACGCAGTAGGGCCCATGAGTATCTCGGCCCCGGCCATTCGGGCGGCAATAGTGAGCTACCAAGACCAGGCGTTTATGCAAGAGGCGCTGAAAAAGACGCTGGCCTCCAAGCAGTTTCTGTACGACACACTCAAGCGTGAGGGCTACGAGTACATCCCGTCTGCGACCAACTTTGTGCTGTTTCCGCTCAAGATGGACGGCAAGCGCTTTGTGGAGGAAATGGGCAAGCGCGGCGTGAGTATTCGCAATTGGGAATTCAACAACCAGCACTGGTGCCGCGTGAGCATCGGCCGCTTGGAGGAGATGCAGGCTTTTGCCGAAGCCTTCACCCAGGTGTCGTGAGCCGAAGCGTCTTGCGCATAGCTGCTGCATTTTATCCCACTTTTTCCTTTTATGATGCGTAGTTCCTTCCTCGCTGCAGGATTGTTCTTGGCTGGCAGCGGTAGTGTGCTGGCTCAAACCAACCCGCGGCCACTCACCCTCGATGAATATCAGAAAGCGAAAGGCTTCCAAATCAGAGACTTGGATACCGAGAGCTACGTCAAGTTTGAGAACGTCTACATCCTGGACCGTTATGAAGCCCGTAAACCCTACTTCATTACCGGGGACGATGGGCTGAAGAAGCGCATCGACTTATATAAGCTCGTGGCCAAGACTGGGATGCAGGAAATTGGCACGATGATTTTCTACACCAAAGAAAAGGGCAAGCGCTACCAGGCACTATTGCCCGATTTTACGGCCGATGGCAAGGTGTGGGAAAAGTATTTTGAGGACATTCACGCCATTGATAAAGAAGAGAAAAACTTTGTGCTCAAGCTTTCCTACGTGCTGTCGAAGGAAATGAGCTACCAGCAGTACAAGAACCTGAACCAAGGCAAGGACCTGCACGCGGAAGCCGGCACCTACGGCAGCGACATCTGCTTCCCAGGCCACCAGCTGGTGGCCCTGGCCGCGGGCGGCCACAAGCCTCTGCGCGACATCTGCCCTGGCGACCAAGTAGTTACTCTCGACCCCGTAACCCGGCAAGTGGCTGCCACCGAAGTACAGGAGCTTGTGATGCACCCGGCGCAGAACTACGCGCTCACGCGGCTAGAAGTGGTAGCCGTGCGCGAGCAACTGACTCAGCGTGCTACCCACGCGCAACTCACCAGCCAGGTGCTGGAAGCTACCCCTAACCACCCTATGCAAACCCAAACGGGCCAAAAGCCTGTCGGCGAGGTGGAGGTGGGCGAGCTGATTCTCTGTCTTAACCCCACTACAAAGGCCTACGAGCCCTACACCGTGCTGCGCAAGCAGGTGTACGCCGGGGGCGAGCAGCCCGTGTACAATATGGTGGCTAGTAGCGGCACTACCTTTCTGCTGAACGGCGTGATGGTGATGCAGAAATAAGAAGGGGGTAGGGCCCAACTCTAAAGCCTAAAAAGAAAGGGCGCTCTTCTGCAAGAGCGCCCTTTCTTTTTAGGCTTATAACATAAGAGCGAGTTAGGCGGCTTGCGCTAGCTTCTTGGTGCGCTGCTTAGGCTGCACGTTCTTGCGCTTAATCTTGATGATGCGCGCTTTATCTAAAGTCCAGATAGCCACATAGGTTGGGTCAAATTCCCACCACTTCACGCCAAAGTTGACGCGCATGGGCAGCTTGTGGTGGTTGTTCTGAAATAGCTCACCGAAGGCCAGGAAATCTAGGGCCAGCGTGTTCTTAGATTTATCGTGGTTGTCGAAGTTCTGGTAACCATACTTGTGGCCGCCCCAGTTTACGATGGCCCCGTGAATCGGTCCCATTAGAAAGTGGATGGGTAGGAGCAAATACTGCCACCAAGCCGTTGCGAAGTTGATGTAAAACAGCACATAAGCGGTGCCCCAGCCCAGGCGCGAATACACAGTGCCGCCAAACGCTTCGAGTGATTTCCACTCCGGAATGTCACCCTCAAAGCGGGTCGCCAGCTCATTCTTATCGTTCACTACATCGTTGTAGATGTTCTTGGTCTTCCACATCATGTCAAACGCATTGTTTGAAAAGTGCGGCGAGTGTGGGTCCAGCTCCGTGTCGGAATAGGCGTGGTGCATGCGATGCAGCAGCGCATAAGCGCGCGGCGACAAGAACGAGCTACCCTGGCAAATGTAGGTGAACAAGAAAAAGAATTTCTCCCAGAACTTGTTCATCGTGAACATTTTATGTGCCGCATAGCGGTGCAAGTAAAACGTCTGCGTGAACAGTGATAAGTAGTAGTGGGCAACAAAGAAAACCAGGATGACCATTCGGCAAGTGAGGTAGGCGTGAGGTTAGCGGCGCCCGCACTAAGTTATTCGCGTGGGGCATAGTTCACCGTTAAGACAAAATTACGGGCATTGGTTGCCCGAAATGGTTGGAGAATACCACAATGCCATAATGTTACACGGCTAACCACTTGCCCTAACAAGCCGCCGCCTGCTCATTAAGCAATGAACGCCCGCGCCGCGTCCCAGTGCGGGGCGTCGGGGAGGGGAGCTACGAGCTTCAGTGGCTCTTTCGTGACGGGGTGCTGAATCTCTAACTGCCGGGCGTGCAGCGCGATGCTGACATCGGGTAGCGGGTTGAGGAAGCCGTACTTCACGTCGCCTACAATGGGTAGGCCCAGGCCCGTCGATAGCTGCACCCGAATCTGGTGGGGTCGGCCCGTTATGGGGTTCACTTGCAGTAGGTAGCGGTTGGCGGCCGGGCCCAGCAGCTCGTAGCTGAGCTCCGAGCGCTGGCCCTGGGCATGGCGCTCAGAATAAGCCTTCGTGACGTTGCGGATGGGGTCTTTCACCAGCCAATGCACCAGGGTGCCCTGCTCGGGCACGGGCGGCTTACCGGTGAGGGCCCAGTAGGTTTTCTTGACCTGATTATCCCGAAACATCTCATTCAGGCGACTCAGCGCCTTGCTGGTTCTGGCCAGAATGACGATGCCCGATACCGGCCGGTCGATGCGGTGAGCTACGCCAATAAAGGCGGCGCCTGGCTTTTTGTACTTGAATTTCAAGTACTCGGCGGCTTTATTGGAAAGGGGCTCGTCGCCGGTTTCATCGCCCTGCACCAGGATGCCAGCGGGCTTATTAATGACGAGCAAATGATTGTCTTCAAACAGAATTTCTTTCTGTTCGGACCAGAGATTGGGGCGATTCACGCGGGTAGGAACGCGGCACCGAGTAGTGCGGCAGAGTAGTCTAAAACCAGGAAAGAGGGTAGGGGCCGGGACCGAGACCGGACGAGCCACCGCCTGGTCTGCTGCTGCCGCGTCGGCGGGCTTACCGCTAGCGAAGATAAGGCCAGCCGTTAATATCCTTCCTCCTTAGTTGGAAAATCACGACTTTTCACGTCGGCCACGTAGCGCTGCACAGCGTCGGTCATGATGTCGTGTAGCTCGGCGTAGCGGCGCAGAAAGCGCGGCTTAAACTCTTTTGTAATGCCCAGTACATCGTGCACCACCAGCACTTGGCCGTCTACATCGGGGCCCGCGCCAATGCCGATAACCGGAATCGTTAGCTCCTCCGCTACGCGCTTGGCCAGTGCGGCCGGAATCTTTTCGAGCACTAAGCCAAAGCAGCCAATTTCTTGAAGCAGTTTGGCATCTTCCAGAAGCTTCTGAGCCTCAGTCTCTTCCTTGGCGCGCACATTGTAGGTGCCAAACTTATAAATGCTCTGCGGGGTGAGGCCCAGGTGGCCCATTACCGGGATGCCCGCCGTGAGAATACGCACGATGCTGTCTTTAATTTCGGCACCGCCTTCGAGCTTCACGCCGTGGCCACCGCTCTCCTTCATAATACGAATAGCCGAGCGCAGGGCCTCCGACGAATTGCCCTGGTACGAGCCAAAGGGCATGTCTACCACCACAAACGCCCGCTTCACGGCGCGCAC
>CALMOO010000893.1 GCA_937871705.1 uncultured Hymenobacter sp. | reverse complement strand
GTTGCGTACCTACGTGTTTACGGCCGCCGAGCGCCGCCCAGACCTGCCCGAAGCCTGGCAACTGCTGGGGCGCTGGTACTTCCGGGTAGCTCATTACAATTTGCTGGAAAAAGCCTTCTCACGTGTTTTCTTGGGCGGCTATCCGCAAGGTGCCACGTCTAAAAAAGCGATGGAGGCGCTTGAAAAAGCCCGCCAGCTCGACCCCACGCGCATTCAGTATTGCTACGATTTGGCCCGCATGTATAAGTACCAGGGTCGGCGCCAGCGCGCCATTGCCGTGTTGGAGGAGGCCATTAAGCTGCCTACTTATACCAGTGAAGACTTGACTATGAACCGCTTGTGCCAGCAGCTTTTGCCCCCGCTACTGCGAGCCGCTGCCCGGCGCGACCACCTGCATAGCCAGTGGTACGAGCAGCTGAAGATTGGGGAGGGGAGGGCCGGGAAATAGCAAGCCAAACCAAAGGCGAAGCGTGCAGCCTGCCGTTCCTTTGCATTCCCACTGGCTTCTGCCAGACTTGATATATGCGCCACTGGCTTCTCTCATTTCTTCCGCTGCTAGCTGCCTGCCACACTACCCCCACCGAGCGCCCCGATACGCTCGTGAACCTGGCTACTGTGCAGAGTGGCCCCCGTGTGCAAGCCGATGAGTTGGATGGGGCCATCCGCCAGCAGCCCGACAATACGGGCTTGCTGGCTCGCCGCGCTACCCTGCGCTTGGCGGCTGGCCAACCGATGGCTGCCCTGCTCGATGTAAATGCCGCGCTCGAAATCGACGACCAGGACGGCGAGCTATATTTTTTGCAAGCGCGGGCCCTGCGAGTGCTTGGGCGCCTCAAGCGCTCGCCGCCGCTCGCCAAGCCGCCGACAACGGCTTTAACTCACCCGAGCTGCCCCTGCTCGAAGGGGAAACCCACCTCGCCGCTCGGCAGTACGACGCGGCCTTGGCCAGCCTCGACCGCACCCTGCGCCTCGACCCCGACCAGCCAGCGGCGCTCTTTTACAAAGGCTTGGCTTACGCGGCTACCACCGACACTATGCAGGCTCTTGCTTACCTGCACGCTGCCCTGGCCCGCGACCCGCGCCAGCCCGAGATTATGCACCAGCTAGCTTTCCTGCTCAACGCCTACCGCGTGCCCCAGGATGCCGCCGTGTATGCTGCCCAGGGCATGCGCCTCGATTCAACGTCCGGCGCGCTTGCCTACGATTATGGCCGTCAGTTTGAGTTGCAAGGCCGCCCCGATAGTGCCTTATACTACTATCGCCGTGCCCTGCGCTTCGATACCACGCAGTACCGGGCCGACTACCGTCTGGCTTTGGCGGCTGCAGCACAGCGTCAGCGGCCCGCTGTTCTCATTCCGCATTTGCAGCGTGCGTTGCGCCGCAATCCTCGCCTGCCCCAGGCCCGCGCCCTACTTGCAGAAGCGCTGGAGGCGCAGCACCGCTTGCCAGAAGCCTTAACTCAGTTCCGCCTTTTAGTAGCCGAAAACCCTGGCAATCACCACTGGACCTACAAAGTCTGGAAAACGGGGGAGATAGTGCAGGCGATGCTACCCGACAGCCTGCGCACCACGCCGCGCACCTATTATTATCGGCCCGTGGCTCCCCAGCCGCGGCACACCGAAGCCGTGGAACCTTTAAAGCTTCGGCGGCCTGGACAGTAGAAATAAGTGCGTTTATTGTGGTGCTTCGCTGGGTATTTACGACTGCGTATCTGAATCGTAATCAGCTAGAAAAGGGGGGTAGGGGCTTGTGCTGGTTTCCTGCAGTTTCCCCGCTCCTTATCCAAAGTGTAACTTGCACCTGCTTTGCGCTCACTGCAAGCACAAGTTATGCTCAATATCACCCTCCCCGATGGCTCCGTCCGCCAAGTCGAGCTCGGCACGACTGGCTACGACCTCGCCGCCAGCATCAGCGAAGGCCTGGCCCGCAATGCCCTGGCCGTTAAAGTAAACGGCGAAATCCGCGACTTGCACCGCCCGCTCACCGAAGATGCGGCTCTCGAAATTCTGACCTGGAATGATGCCGGCGGCAAATCAACCTACTGGCACTCCTCAGCCGACCTCATGGC
>CALMOO010000892.1 GCA_937871705.1 uncultured Hymenobacter sp. | reverse complement strand
GCATCAGACTGCGGATGAACGTGGCCAGGCCGTCGTTTTCCATTGCTTCGCGCACCGTCGGCACGCCTGCCAGCACGGCCAGGCCACAGCTCAGCGAGTGCGTGCCATTGAGCAAGCGCAGCTTCAGCTCCCGAAACTGGTTGATGTCGGACTGCACGATAATGCCGGGGTCAACCTGCTGGAAGCTCAGCACCTGCTGCACCCGCTCGTCGCCCTCGATAGCCCACAGGCGGTACACCTCCGCCATGGTCAGCAGGTCATCATCGTAGCCCAGGTCTTGGGCCAGCGTAGTGTAGGTAGCGGCATCGGGCCGGCCCGGTACAATGCGGTCTACCAAGGAATTACAGATGGTGTTGGCGGTTTCGAGCCACGTTGTAAAGTCAAGGCCCAGCTGCTGGCGGTCGGCCAGCGTCCGCAAAATATCGCGCAGCTTGGTCCCATTGTCCGGTATCAGCTCCGTGGGCACAATGACCAAGCCAGCATCGGGCGCACCGCCAAAAGCCTGAAAACGGGCCAGCAGCACGGCCAGCAGCTTGCCAGGAAACGAGCGCGGCGGCGTGCCGTGCACATCCTCGTTTTCGTCCAGCACCAGGCCGGTTTCCGTCGTGTTCGAGAGCACCACCTGCAAGTCGGGGCTGGCCGCAAAAGCTATTACTTCAGCCCATTGGCTTTTGGCCGACAGCACGCGGCTGATACTGGCGCACACCACGTTTTCACTCACGGCTACGCCATCTTCTACGCCGCGTACGCACACGGTGTAGAGGCCATCTTGCCGGTCAAAAGCCGTGGCATCGCCACCATCCGTGCTTTTTACCACCACCACGCGGCCATTAAAAATGCCCTGGCGGTTGGCCTGGTCAATAAAAAAATCGGGCAGGCCGCGCAGCAAAACGCCGGTGCCAAACTGCAGCACCTTTTCGGGTAAATCAAACAAGGCTGGCCGCGGCAGGGCGACCGCCGGGTTGGGCGCCAGGGCCTTCACCATCTCCTGAGAAAGAACAGGCATAGTCAAAGTATAGTAGTTGCCTTGTAGCAACGCATGAGAATTAAATAAGGATGGCAGCCTCGGCCAGGCACCCGTACTGGCCACGCTGCGAAGCCAGCCGCGGCTTGGTGCCGCATCTGTTGCTCACCTGCGCGCCTAGAGCCGCCATTTCTGCTGCCACTTAGGGTACTCGCGGGTGAGCAGCTTTTCGGGCCAGGTGCTGGCATACACGTAGCCCGTGCGGCGTTCCACTTCAATGTCAGCTAGCTGTGAGTGCTTTGTTCCGTCGCGGCCCACGTAGATGGGCTGGTTGGTATCGAGGTCATAAAAGCGCGCCCACAGCGTGCTACCCGCTTCGGGCACCATCACGCGGTCGCGGCCCTTGGGCTGCTTGGGGTCGGTGATGTCTTTGACGGCCATGTTCGGAATTTTCGATGTCTCGAACCAGGCCACGGCCGCTGCTATGGCGCGCCGCACCTCGGGGGTAGGCTGGTCGAGGCTCATCAAAAACTCGGTAATGCCTACTGATTCGTCGCCACTGAGCGAAGCCAGCTCGAAGGCGCGGGCCTTGCACGGCAGCAGGGTAGTGCGGTCGTGCTGGGCGCACCACACCGTGAGCTTGCTGTGCTGCACGTACTGCGTTTTCAAAATGCACTGCACGCCCTGCGCCACCGCCCGTTGGGCCGGCGCCACCAGGGTAGGGTCTACCCCGGCAAAGTCGCCCTGCTTGTCGGCCATTGCTTTCAGCACCTGCAAGGCATTCACCATGGCGTTGTCGTTGTAGGTAATCTGCGCGCGGTAAAGGTTGCTCTCGGGGTAGTACTGCGGAAAGCCACCGCTGGGCTGCTGCATTTTAAGCAAATAGCGAATGCCCTTCTCCGCCGCTTGGCGGTAAGCGGGATTAGTGGTATTCTTAAAAGCCGCGAGTAGATACGTTATTTCACGGGTCGTCGCGTTGTTGTCGATGGTCGCATCCTCGCGGTTGGCATCGCGGCGGGCCGTTTTCAACTCATCGGCACTCATGCGGCGCCGATAGTCCACCTTCACATCATTCACGGCCTTGGGCCACCCACCTACGCTGCGCTGGAAAGCCAGCATTTTTTCGGCGGTTGTGTCTTGTTGGCTTATTGGAGTTGCCTGAGAAATTACTACCCCCCCCGCTAGGCACTCCAGGGCCCAAGCTGCCGGAACAGTGGCCAAGCTAAGCGCAGCGATGAACAACGGGTACTTCATGGATAGGGTAGGGATAAGCTAGTGCTACCCGGCCACTCTTGGGCGGCCGGGTAGCAGGCAAGGGATTAGTAGCCAGAGTTCTGCTTCAGGGCTGGGTCGGTGTCGAGGGTCGTCTGCGGAATGGGTAGCAACTCGCGGCCCTGGCCTGGCACGAACTCAGCGGCCATGCCCGAGCCAGTGCTGGCAACGGTCGTGGCGCCCACCTTCACGCTGGTGCCATTGGGCTGAAGGTTAGCCACGTAGGTAGCATCAATGCCCTGGCGCCAGTTGACGCGGGTAGTGCCGCTGGGCGCCGTCGTTACCGTGGGCGAGGGGCGGTAGAACGAGCGCGTCCACTGAATCACGCCGCTCACCACTTTGTAGTACTGGTACTGCGGCACGTTTTGGTAGGTGCCGGTGCCAGTTTGCATCAACGCCAGATTGGCCTTCGTGCTGCTGATTTTATCGGCTAGCAGGTTCCAGCGCAGCAAGTCGTACTTGCGGATGCCTTCCGCCCCAAACTCCAGCAGGCGCTCGTTAACGATGGCGTTGAACATATCCTCCTTCGAGCCGGTGTTCACGTTGAGGGCAGCGCGGGCGGCACTGCCACCAAAGCCTCGCTTGCGCACTTCCATGAACGCGGCCACGGCCGCCGAGGTCGGGCCATTCAGCTCATTATCGGTTTCAGCAAACATCAGCAGCACGTCGGCAAAGCGGATAATCGGCCAGTTGTAGCCCAAGTAGTTGTTGGTGCCGGGCAGGGGCGGCACGTGCCAGTCGCGCCGAAACTTGCCGTCGTAAATAGTATTGAGCGCTACCCCCGCCTGGTTGTTGCTGTTGGTCGGGTACTGGTAGGGCGCGATGGTAATATCGCGGCGCACGTCGGTCGAGTCGAAGGCGTAGAAGTAGGTTGGCACCACCGTCACGGCGCCCTGCGTCGAGCCGTAGGTGGGCGAAGTAGTCAGGCGCGGGCCGTTGTAGTAGCCCAGCTTTGAGTCGCCGGTAGCCGTCGAGCCGGCCATGCCTACTTCAAACATGATTTCGTTGGCCACGTCGTGGCGCTGCTCGTTCACCCCGCGCCACAGGTCCGAGAAGCTAGGGTTTAGAGTGTGCTCGCCGCGGCGCGCCATCAGCTCCAGGCACTCCTGGCGGGCTATTTTGTAGTAATCGAGGTAGTCACTGGCGCGCGTCATGGTCGTGCCGTGCAGGGCATAGCCGCCGCGCTGCAAGGCCAGGCGTGCCCGCAAGGCCTTCACGGCTCCCTTGGTAATGCGCTCGTTGTTGCCACCGGCGCCCGTGCGGTAAGGCACCAGCTTCTCGGCCGTGGCCAGGTCGGCAATCAGGGTGGTCAGGGTCTGGTTGCGGTCGCCATTGGGCAGGTTAAAATCCTGGCCCGAAGTAGAAGGCGTGAACTGCACCGGCACGTCGCCCCAGTTGCGAATCAACTCGTAGTAGTACTGCGCCCGCAAGGTCAGCGACTCGCCGTAGAGGCGGTGCAAAGCGGCCGTATCGGCCGTGGCGCCGGTGGTATAAAGCGCCATCTTCGGAATGTTTTGAATGCAGATGTTGGCCCGCTCTACCCCCTGGTAAAGGCTATTCCAGGGGGTGATGACTTCGGTATTGCTGGCAAACGCCTTGTAGCGCGCAATGGCCCGGCGGCCCGTGTCGTAGGTGCCCGACGAGCTAATGAGCTCGTCGGTGT
>CALMOO010000891.1 GCA_937871705.1 uncultured Hymenobacter sp. | reverse complement strand
GTGCATCCGGCCGCCTAATCATGCCCGCAGCCTAAGCCCGCCCTACCCCCTACGCCGCGCGCCCTACACGCCAGCCAATGTAGCTGGTAAGAACCCCGGCACCCAGCCCGAGCAACGTACCAGCCACGGGCCGCACACCCAGCACGCCGTAGGTGTGCCAATCGAAAAGCAGTACGTACAGCCGCAGCAACTGCCCTATTATCAGTAAAATGCCAGCTGCAATGAGCAGCCCCGCTACCATGCGGCGCGAAGCAGGCGAAAGGATAGTACGGGAAGACGGGCGACGAGGCATACGTACCCCTAAACGCCCACGTCGGGCTCGATGTTCCACCACCTGCCTTCGGCTTGCGATTTACCTAGCCTAGCGTACCTTTGCCCCACCAATCCACGCGAGAGTAGCTCAGTTGGTAGAGCATCAGCTTCCCAAGCTGAGGGTCGCGAGTTCGAGCCTCGTTTCTCGCTCATTCATTAACAGCCATTTAGATGTAAATCTAAGTGGCTGTTTTGCTTTAAGGTTATACTCTGGGTTATACAAGGCAATGCCAGGGTCCAATTGATTGGTACTCGTCAGCACGAGCAAGTCAGGCGCTTTTAGATGCCGCACGCAGGGCAGGTATTCGTTCAGGCGCTGCCCAATTTCTACGCACGGCTCCCTGCCAGCTGCTAACTCCCAGAGCAGGATTGCCAAGAGCCCATACAGTCCATTCACCTTCAGCATGGCAAAAGATAATGAACGCGGCGAGTACGTCTACTTATCTACTCTCTCTTGTTGGCTACCTGGCTATGAGCGCGAGTGTGCAACATCGATGCTCGCAACTGGCTGCAACCGGTGCGCGCCTCACCTTCGAGACATCAGGCGCTAGGAACAATTGTGGCAGAAGGGCAAAAGACATTTTGTGAACGCGGGCCTTGCAGGTGGGTCTGCTGCAAAAGCGCTATCCCGAAATTCGAGGTGAATTCTGAATAATTCGGGTCCCAGCGCAATGAACTCTCAGCGCTCAAGCAGAATTTCTGTACCTAAAATCACCAAGTCTACCTGGCCTTTCAACGTCTGGTCGATGAAGGGCGTGTTCTGGGATTTAGATTTCATGAAGTCCCGCGTGAAGGTCGTTTCCGCTTCGGTATCGAACAAGAGGCACTCGGCTTGTTGGCCGACTTCGATGGCGGCTACCGGCAGGCCCATCAGGCGGCGTGGCTCCGCCGAGTAGCGCTTCACCACCAGGTCCCACCCGAATTTTCCGGGCTCGACGAAGTGGTGATAGAGCGATACCAGGGCCGTATCTAGGCCGGTGATGCCGTTGGGCGCACTGATGAAATCCTGGGCTTTTTCGAATGGCGTGTGCGGCGCGTGGTCGGTGGCAATGAGGTCGAATACGCCTTCGATGAGCCCTTCGAGCAGCGCATCACAATCGGCCTGCGTCCGCAGCGGCGGGTTCATCTTGTAGTTCGTGTCGTAGTCGCCGATATGCTCGTCGGTGAACATCAGGTGGTGTGGGGTTACTTCCGCCGTCACCTTCACATCGCCGCGCGATTTCCACCAGCGGATGGTTTCCATGCCGAGCTTGCTGGAAACGTGTTGAATGTGCACGTGCGCGCCCGCGGCGTGGGCCAAGCGGATGTCGCGGTCGATGATGATTTCCTCCGCGCACGCCGGCGAGCCCTTGATGCCTAGCCGGTAGCTCATCACCCCTTCGTTCAGGGCGCGCGGCCCGGCCAGCTCCGGCACCTCGCAGTGGCTGGCGAAAAACATCCCAAACTCGGTGGCGTACTGCATCGCCCGCAGCAGCACCGCCGGGTCGTGGGTGGTATCGCCGTCGTCGGTGAGCATCTTCACCCCGAGCTGGCGCATGCCCTCTATTTCCGCTAGTTCCTTGCCCTCGCGGTTCTTGGTGACGCAGCCGGAGGTGTACACCGGAATGCGGGACCGGTCCTTGGCGTTTTCCAGCACGGTGGCTATTGCGGTCGCCGAGTCGAGGGCGGGGCGGGTGTTCGGCATCATCACCACGCCGGTAATGCCGCCATTGATGGCCGCTTCGCTCCCCGTAGTGATGGTTTCCTTGTTCTCAGACCCTGGGGCACGGAAATGGACGTGGGCATCGAACATGCCGGGCATCAGCACCCGGCCGTGCGCGTCGATGACGCGGGCCCTCTCGGGAATGGCTAGGCTTTTGCCGATGTCTTGAATTATTCCTTCGACAATCAGGACATCGCTCTCGACAAGCACAGGTGAATTTTCGGAGGCGATGCGAGCGTTTTGAAGGAGAAGCATGGATGTAGGAGTGCTGTAAACCGGCAAGGGGGTAGGGGGATATTCTAGCTATTGAAAATAAAACTACACGGGCGGAATTAGCCGGCTAGGGCATAACTATCGGTGAGCCAGCGCGCTGCCGCGCGACATACGATTCCTGCTTCGGGAATTCCCCGCCCGGCGTGAGCCAGTCGAGTACGGCCATGCGAATGGAAATGCCGTTTTCGACCTGGTTGGTAATAAGGCTGCGCTCATAGTCCATGACGGCGTCTGCCAATTCGACCCCCCGGTTCACGGGGCCGGGGTGCATGATGTAGAGGCCGCGTTGGCGGATTTCCGCTAGCCGGGCGGTGGTGATGCCATACACCCGCTGGGAAAAAACTGCACGTCCTGGCGCTCTAGCTGCACGCGGAGCAGGTACACCACATCCGGCCCCCAGGCCATGGCCGCCTCGTAGTCGGTGAAGCGGCGGATGCTTTCCGGGATATACTTCGGCACCAGCGACCCCGGGCCCAGATAAGCGACCTCAACGCCCAGCTTTTGCAGCAGGGTGCTGGTAGAGCGCGCGACGCGGGAGTGGAGAATATCGCCGATGATGAGGACTTTTTTGCCCCTAGGGTCGGGGAATTTTTCCTTGATGGTGAAGGCGTCTAGCAGAGCCTGGGTAGGGTGCTCGTGTGCCCCGTCGCCGGCATTGATGACCGACGCCGTAGTTTGGCGGGCAATCATGCCGGGCAGGCCGGGGTGACTATGGCGGACGACGATGTAGTCGGTGCGCATGGCCTGAAGCGTCTCAATCGTCTCGCGCACCGACTCGCCCTTGGTGATAGAGGAGTGGGCAACGTCGAAATTCGTCACTTCCGCCGAGAGGCGCTTGGCCGCGACTTCGAAGGAGGAGTGCGTCCGGGTGCTGGCCTCGTAGAACAGCATGAGCACGGACTTGCCCTCAAGGGCAGGGATTTTTTTCACCGAATGGGTGAACAATTTTTTAAAGGACGTGGATTGGTCGAGTAGGAACTCGATTTCCTCACGGTGAAGGGATGCGATGTCGAGCAGGTCTTTACGTGCCATACCGATAGTTGAGGAAAAATGAGGTCTCTGGTTAAAGCGGATACTAGAAAGGCTACCCTACCCCTACCCCTGACGGAGAAAGGTGCGGGCCGGGGCGCTGGCGGCCGGCGCCACGATTGGGGAGCGGGTGTTGGCGTTCAAAGAGATTGATAGAGTTTGCCGGCTGAAAGGAGGACCAAGCAGCATTCCACGAACGCAACGGGCATAAAAAAACCGTTTCGGAATCCGAAACGGTGGCGGGGCAACACTTAGAAAAAACAACGGAAATACCAGCGGCAAAATCGAGAAAACCAATGGAGGCGAAGACCTTCCGGTCCACTCGCGGTTCCCAGCCGAGCAGGGTTCCACGCTTCATCAACAAGTTTTTTGGTTGAAGCATGATGCAAAGCTACGGCATTGTTACGTATCCATTGAGCATGTTAGGCAAGGATTGCCGTTGAGGCAAACGTACGTAGTGCGAACAAACAGGCAAAGAACCTTCGATTTTATACGCTACGCAGAAGCGTTTCGAGCCGACTGGCGCCCTAGACCTCGGGTAAAAATAAGGTTCTAAGGTCAACCGGGCGGCTTCCTACTGAAAGGCGAAAAACGCGTCCAAGTCAGAGCGTAAGTAGTCTTGTAGTGAGGTGGTCTAGAGATAACGGATGAGGTACGCTGATTGAGGCGGACAGAAGCAGACCGTATATTTCTTCCGTCAGTCAATCCTAAACCACCTGGAACGGTCCATTTTTACCAAATCACCTCAGTAACATCAGCACCCGCCGACTAATGGTAGGTGCGACTACTTTGGCCGCACCGGTTGGATGCCGGCGTGGCTGGGGACTACGGGCCGGATGCTACCGTCTGAGTTAAACTCAAGCTTGTCAAGGCAGACCTCACGGTGAAAACCCGCGTCGCCGCCCATCTTAATGCCCTCAGGATAAGTAAAACGGTGGTATACCAGGTACCACTCGTCGCGGCCCGGCACCTGTATAGTCGAGTTGTGGCCCGTGCCGTAGATGCCGGCAGCCGGGTCTTTGCTGATGACCAAGTTATTGATGGGCACCGTGATAGGGCCTAGCGGCGAGCTGGCTGTGCCGTAGCGCACCCGGTAGTCGGGGTCGCGGGTGTCGTTTTCGCTCCACATAACGTAATACATACCCTTGCGGAAGAAAACGTGCGCGCCTTCCCGGAAGGTCGCATTGGGGGTTAGTACCCGCGTGGTACCGGGCTTGAGGCTCACTAGGTCATCGTTCAGCTCGGCACCAGCCAGGTAGCCATTGCCCCAGTATAGGTAGTTTTTGCCGCTTTGCGGGTCGTGAAATACAGCTGGGTCAATCTGCTGGCCGCCCTTCACGCCCTCGGGCAGCTTGTCGAGCAGGGGCCGCCCTGAGTCTTTGAACGGCCCGGTGGGGCTGTCAGCCAACGCTACCCCAATTTTTGCATCGGCACAAAAATAATAGGCGTAGCGGTAGCCAGTGGACGTTTTCTGTTCCAGAATGCAAGGAGCCCAGGCCCGGCTTTTGGCCCAGCTCACCTGCTTGGGCAGGTCCAGAATTACACCCTCGTCCTGCCAATGCACCAAATCGGGCGAGGAGAAAGTTTTAAAGTACGTGCCCGACCAGCCCGTAAAGCCATCGCTGGTGGGGTAGAGGTAGTACTTGCCCGTTTTCTCAGCATACAGCGCGGCCGGGTCGGCGTAGTAGCCGGTAAGGGCCGGGTTGCTGGTGGCCTGCGCTGCCACGCTGAATGTACGCCGCCGGGTGCCCGTGCCCACCGTGTAGCTGACCGGGCCGCGGGCGAAGTTCTGCACTCCGTCCGGCGTCACGGGCAGTCCAAACGTCGTCAGGCCGGGGTCGAAAGCAAGCAAGTTGGTGCCCGGCCGCACCAGTAGCGTTACACGGCCGGTCGCGGTATCTACGGCCGTGTTTTGCCGCCGAATGGCCACGTTGCTGGCCAATTGCCACACATCGGCCGGGCGTAGCCAGCGGGTGGCCAGGCGCTGGGCCTCAGCACCAGTAATGGGCATGACCGTGCCGTGGCGGGGATGAAAGTTCATGCTCACCTCTTGGTCAATCACGGTGAAGTGTTCTAGGTCGGTGGTGCGCGTAAACTGGTAGCGGCCGCTGGTGTACATGTCGTACATCAGGACATACCCGGACGAGTCATTGAGCTTGAATGTGCCTGCGCCCTCCACCGGACTGCTCGTCTGCTGCACGTAGTTATCGCGTAGCACGTAGCCGCTGGTCAGCTTGTTTGACACCGCTATTTTAATGCCGTTGCCCTGGCCCTCGGTTTTGAAGAACAAGTAAAACTTACCGCCTTTCGCCACAATGTCGCCGTCGATGCACGAGCCGTTGGTAGGCGAAAAGAACAGCTGCTTCGGCTCCCCTTCCAGGCCGGTGAAATCCCGGTTGGCGTAGGCGTAATAGATTTTGTCGGGCTCCGAGCCGTGCTGCAT
>CALMOO010000890.1:19643-25504 GCA_937871705.1 uncultured Hymenobacter sp. | reverse complement strand
CTTCACGCCTGCTGACCAACGTACGCCCGACCAGCAGGTAGCCGCCAAGCACTCGGACGATGCCATTGCCGAAGTGATGGCCGCCGACATCATCGTGATTGGGGCCCCGCTCTACAATTTTGGGATTCCCTCTGTGCTCAAAGCGTGGATTGACCACATCGCCCGCGCCGGCATCACGTTCCGCTACACCGCCGCCGGCCCCGAGGGCCTGATCACCGGCAAGAAAGTGTACGTAGCCATGTCGAGCGGCGGGGTGTATTCCGAAGGCCCAGCGGCCAGCTACGACTTCGTGGCTCCCTACCTGCAAGCGGTGCTCGGCTTCCTGGGCATGACCGACGTAACCGTGACCCGCGTCGAAGGTGTGGCGGTACCCGAGCTGAAAGACGCTGCCTTGGCCAAAGCGCTGGCCAGCGTTCGGGTCGCCGGGGCAGCCGAAGTAGCTGCTCATTAATCCTCCCTTCCTAAATCCCCTTTTTATGTCGTCTTCCACGCGCAACATTATTGCCTGGGTTTTGCAAGCACTGCTTGGGCTGGCCTTCATCGCCTCCGGCGTGAAAAAATTTACCGACATGACTGGCACGGTCAACATGTTTAGCGGAATCGGCCTGCCCGGCATTCTGGCTTATCTCATCGCCGGGGCCGAGGTGCTTGGGGGCATTGGCCTGCTAGTACCCCGCTTTACCCGGCCGGCCGCCATGGGGCTGCTGGTGGTCATGCTGGGCGCGGTGCTCATGCACGCCACCAAGATTCCGGGCGGCATTGCCAACGGGGTGCCGGCCATCGTGCTGTTGCTCTTGCTCTCGGCCGTGCTGTGGCTGCGCCGCCCGGCGCCGGCAACGGCTTAACCGCGGCCGGCTACGCCACTGGCCCCGGCAGGCAGTTCCTCCTTCCGGGGCCAGCAGGCTTATTTATTCAGCAAATCAATCGAAAACGAGCTTATGAAAAAGACATTTGGTATCATCGGCGCGGGCAATATTGCCCAGGCCGTGGCCGGCCATCTCCTAAAAGCGGGCTATACCGTCACCCTGAGCAGCCGTAAGGACCCGGCCCTGCTGGCGGACACTATTGCGGCGCTGGGCGCGGGGGCGGTAGCCGGCACCCCGGCCGACGCCGCCCAGGCAGATATTGTGCTGCTGGCCCTGCCTTGGGCGCAACTCGCCACCCTGCCGAACTTGACCAACTGGGACCAGCGCCTTGTTATCGACGCAACTAATCATTACCTCACCTTCGCACCCGATTTTCAGGTTGCCGACTTAAATGGCCGCGCGTCCAGCGAGGTGGTGCGCGAGCAAGTGCCGGGGGCCCGGTTAGTAAAAGCCTTCAACACGCTTTATTTCAAGGTGCTGGCAGCCGCCCCGCAGGAGAGCGCGGGCAAGCGGGTCCTATTCGTTTCCGGCGACCACGCGGACGCCAATGCCGAGGTCGCGGCCCTCATCGAATCCCTGGGCTTCAACGCCGTTACCCTGGGCACGCTCGCCGGGGGCAGCCAGCTGCAGCAAGCCAAAGGCCCGCTGGCGTCGCTTAATCTGCTTAAAAAGGGCTGATAGCAGCTAAGACCTCCCTGCCCGGACTGCCGCTTTTAACTGGCCTTTACTTTTCGTGTAAAATCATGAACACTCCCGCGCAACGCGCTATCAAGCAAACCTGGCAGGTGCGGCTGACCAAGCATAACCCCAGCCATGCGTCCGGCCTCGTGCTGCCCGCCGGCCAGACGCACCTGTTTGACCCCTTCCTAATAATGGCGGAGGACGAGTTTCAACGCGAAGCCTTCGACCACCACCCACACCGCGGTATGGAAACGGTCACGTACGTGCTGGCCGGTGAACTGCACCACGCCGATAACGAGGGAGGGAGTGGGGTGCTCCACCCCGGCGACGCCCAGTGGATGACGGCCGGCCGCGGTCTGACGCACCTGGAAGCGCCCCCGGCCGGCACCACCGTGCACACCCTGCAGCTGTGGGTAAACCTACCGCAAGCGCAGAAAATGACCACGCCCCGCTACCAGGACATTCCCGGCTGCAGTGCCCCGACGCGCCAGGAACCGGGCGTTACCTACCGGGTGTACTCCGGCAACTCGGCGGATGTGGTGTCGCCGACTAAAAACCACGTGCCGGTGACGATGGTGGAAATACTGGTGGCGGCCGGGCAGACCGCCACGCAGGACCTGCCGGCGGACTACACCGGCTTTTTGTACGTGTTGGCGGGAGCCGGCACCTTCGGCCGCGACCAGGTGCCGGCCGCCGCTGGGGCGGTCCTGCTGCTGAACGGCTTGCCGGAAGCGGCGGAAACCAGCGAAATCACGTTGCACGCCACGACCTCGCTCCGGGTGATGTTCTACGCGGGCCGGCCGCTGCACGAGCCGGTGGTAGCGCGGGGGCCCTTCGTCATGAATACGCAGGAGGAGATAACGCAAGCCTACGCCGACTACCAGGCCGGTAAGTTTTAAGTAGTCATCCTACCCGGTGGGGGTCAGCTACCGGTTTTTAAAAGTCAAAAATTCCCTGCGGCATAAGCTTTTTCAAGCCACTTATAGCAGGAAGGTACCTTTGCGCAATGCCGTTGATTGGATTCTGGCAATTAAGCTTTGCCCGTGGATGCCCTACTTCCTCATTTTTCAGGTAATTAAGCTGGGGAGTAGCGGTGGCTTAAGAATAAAAAACAACGCGCAACAAGCGTAATCAACTAAGTTGCTGATTCCCCTGCGTGCCAGGCAGGAAAAACCATGCCTTCGTGAAAGTTTGTTAAGTTGTTTTAATCGCTTTCCATCATGAAAAAGACGCCTGCTTTACTACTCATTGACATGCAAAAAGCGTTTGACGAGCACGCTCAGTGGGGTAGTAGAAATAACCCACAGGCGGAGGCAAATGCCAAACGCCTACTCAGTAAGTGGCGTGCCCAAGGCTGACCAGTTGTGCATGTACGCCACGATTCGGTTGTTCCGGGTTCCATTATGGGGGTGGGCCAGCCTAGCAACGAGTTCAAAGAGGAGGTAAAACCTATTGAGGGAGAACCCGTCTTTTCGAAAGCGGTGAACAGCGACTTTATCAGCGCTGGGTTGCAAGCCTATCTGGAAGCGCAACAAATTCAATCCCTAGTCATTGTGGGCCTGACTACCGACCACTGCGTGTCGACGACCGCTCGGATGGCTGGCAACCTAGGGTTTGAAACCTACCTATTGGCCAATGCCACCGCTACCTTCGATAAAATAGGGTTTGACGGCCAGCACTATCTCGCTGAGCTGGTCCATCAAACGGAATTGGCCAGCCTTCATACGGGATTTGCTACCGTCCTACGTACGGAGCAAGTGATAGAGTTGGTCAGGTCTATCGGAGCACGGCCTGCGCCTGGCCCGCTTTCGGTGATTCACCGCTCTATCCCTCTGCCATGTACGCTACACTCATCGAGTCTGCCTTCCGCCAGGACGTAGTGCAGGGGCTATCAGCCTCGTAGAAAAGTCTGCCGTCCAAATACTTTTACGAGGCCGTCGGCGACTAGCTGTTTCAGCAGATTATGGCCAGCCCGGAGTACTACCTGACCCAGGCGGAAGCGCAGTTGCTCCCTAAAGACAGGGCGTTGCGAAATGAGAGGCCAGTTCCCGTAGCGTAGCCCCGCGCCCTTAGCGCCGAATGCCGGCGCACAGTCGGTCCCAGTTGCCGCAGGCAATTTTCTCTTGGTCGACCGCGCTCAGCGGTGCTTCTGCCAAGAAGTGCCGAGCCCCATGCAGCGCGGCGGGCTCAAAGGGATAATCGGTGGAGAACAGCAGGCGCTCGAGGCCCACTACTTCGGTCGCCCAGCGTAGGTAGCGTCGGCTCAGCATGCCGCTGGGCGTCACGTACACGTTGCGGCGCACATACTCGGCCAGGGGCTGGGCGAGCTGCTTCAGCGTAGCGAGTTGCTGCACGCGCTCCACGTAGAACAGCACCACCTCGCCCCAGTGGCCCACGATTATTTGGAGGGTAGGGAAGCGGTCGAACACGCCGCTTAGCAGCAGGCGCAGCAGCTGCACGCCCGTTTCGTAGTGCCAGCCAAGGCCGTGGGTAGCGAAGACGGTGTCCACGGCCTCGCCAAAGCCCGTGTAGTACGCGGCCCGCACTGCCAGCGGCGGCGACTGCGGGTGAAGGTAGAGCGGGCAATTCAGCGCGGCGGCGGCCTCGAAAATCGGCCAGAAGTACGGGTCGTCAAGGGAACGCTCGCGGGTGCGGCCAAAGACTAGCGCGCCGTTGAGCCCCAGCTTCGTCACGGCTCGCTCCAGTTCTTGCGCGGCGGCGGCCGGATTCGGGGTGGCGAGCGTAGCCAGGCCCTGTAGGCGGTCGGGGTGCGCGCGCACCGCGGCGGCGAGCTGGTCGTTAGTGGCGGTTTGCAGCGCCACCGCCTCGGCCGGCCGCAGGTTTTGCACGCCGGGGGCCGTCAGGGAAAGGACCTGCACGTCGAGGCCGGTTTGGGCCATCGCGGCGAAGCGCTCGGGGCCCAGTTCGAGTAGGCGGCGGCCCGTCTCGCCAGTGGCCGAGGCCGGCTGCGCCAGGTCCTGCCAGCGGGGGTCGAGTGCGCGCCAGGCTTGCAGTATCTCCGCCGTGACAAAATGCTCTTCTAAACCGATGAAGCGCATGGGAAGAGTTCTTGTAAGTTAGGTAGTGGGCTCGGCCGCCTAGTGGCTGCCGGGCCCGCGGGGGCCGAGAGCAGCGGGGGGGTAGGGTTCGGCGGCGTTAGGTAGTCAGCAAGTCCGGCACGAAGATGTCTGCGCACGTCAGCCGCCGCTTCGAGAGTCCCTGCTCGTAGTGGTAGCGCAGAAACGTATCCACCGCCTGGCGATTCGCCGCCAGGCCAGCCGGCCACCAGTCGGCCCCCAGCAGGTTCCGGTCGTCGTCCACGAGCTGGTTGAACCAGGGCATCATCGTGGCCATGTTATTGAAAATCATCCCCTGCGTGTACTGCTCTTTTACTACGTCCTCCGCGTCGCAAAAGCCCTGGTACACGGCGCGGACCAGGTCGGGGTGCTGCGCCGCCAGCTCCCGGCGCACCACAACCGTGTGCATCATGGGGAAAATCCCCGTGCGCTGGAAATAGGTGCGCTCTGTGGCCACGTAGTCATCGAAGAGCCGCACCACCTTGGGCGATTTTTCTAGCACGCACTTGGGCACGTCGGCCGAGATTAAGGCGTCAATCTCGCCGTTTTCGAGCAGCTGGCCCAGGTCCGTGCCGTTCGGCAGCTGCGTCACCTGCACGTTGGCCGGGTGGGGCTGGGGCACGAAGTCGATGGGCTTCAGGGGCCAGTCGAGGCCACCAATAACCCAGCGGCACTGCTCGGGCGTCACGCCGTACTCGTCCGCCAAAATGCCCTTGGGCCACACGCCGGCGTCGTGGCCGTACATAGCAAACTCGCCGACTGTTTTTCCGGCCAGGTCCGCCGGCGTTTTAATGCCGCTAGCCACGTTGACGTAGATGGCGGAGTGCCGAAAACACCGGTTGGGAAACACGGGGAGCGCCAGAAAAGGCGGCTCCTCGAAGTCCATCGTGCGCAGAAAATAGGACATCCCCAGCTCGGATACGTCGTAGGCCCGGTCGCGCACCATGCCCGCGAATACTTCGGTGACGATGCGGTGGCTATGAAAGTGGGCCTCGACCCCCTTTATTTGGACGGTACCATCGGCCAGCACCCGGGTCCGGTCGTATTCGCCGAAGGCAATTTGCAAGGTTGGCTTACTCATAAATCGGTTTTCTTCGCGTGAGCGGCCAGCAGGCAGGGGCAGAAAAGAGTGGCCTGGCAGCCGAATTAACGAAAGCAAAGGTCCGACCCGGCGCCCCTAGGGCTAAGTCGAATTCTTGGGTTTTTACTTGTCAATTCTTGTGTTTTTACCCGGCAC
>CALMOO010000890.1:17650-19633 GCA_937871705.1 uncultured Hymenobacter sp. | reverse complement strand
AGGCGCGGGGACTACAGCCGACCACGCGCTTAAAAGCGGCGGCGAAGTGCGCAGGCGTGGCAAAGCCCAGCGCGTCGCCAACGGCCGCCACCGGCAGCCGCCCGGCGCGCAGCAGCGCCTGGGCCCGCCGGATGCGCCAGCCCAACACGTACTGGTAGGGCGGCACCCCCAGCGTTTGCTTGAAGCGGTAAGCGAAGTGGAAGACGCTGAGGTTGGCTAGGCTAGCCAGCGCGGCCAGGGTGATGGGTGCGCTGGCGTGCGCCTCCAGATACGCGTCGATGCGGGCCAGTACCGGCGGGGGCAGTTGGGGGCCCAGCGCACGGCGCGGCGCTGACCCAGACGTGGCGTAGTGCTCCAGCAGGTGCATACCCAAGGCCTGAGTAAGGGCCTCGACGTAGCCTAGGCCCAGCGCCGGCGGGGTAGTTGCCGCGCCTAGCAGCTGCCGGCCCAGATGCGTAAGCAAGGGGTCCGCAAACCGAAACTGGCCGCGTAGCGTGAAGCCCACGCGGCCCACGCGCTGGCCTGCCAGGTTTTCCAGGTACTGCTGGTCGAGGTAGAGGTGCGTGGTATCCTGCGGGCTATTCCAGGCCACCGCCCCGTACTCGCCGCCGGGATGCAAACCCAGGTCGCCGGTCTGGAAAACGGTTTCTTCCACGCGGCGGCCCGGCCGCCGGCGCGTATCCACGGGCGCCGGCGGCTGGTGCAGCAGCAGCAAGTGCTGCTGGTGGTAGTGCGCGGGCAGTGCCATGGCTGGCAGCTGGTACCGCTGCACCAGCAGTCCGGGCCACGCCTGCGCTGCACTGCTGACTAGGGGCGGCTGCACAAACAACTCGGAGCCATACTTGACCAGGCAGCTGGAAGGCATAGAATGTATAGCGAAGGCCGGCCAGCAACCAACAGTCACTTTGAGAGGAGCTGGCTAAGCCGGACACAACTAGGACGTGGTAGGCAGACATGTTTCGCACTAGTTGAGGGCGAAGTAACCGAGGGCCGAGTGGCGGCGTTGTAACAAGCGATGCGGTGGCTGAGTTCGAGTCGAGCTTTGGCCACGGTTCGGCGCGCACGGCCGGGTCGGAAATGGTGGTGCGCGGCCCGAATGAATGGGGCTGCGGCGCCCGCAGACCGTGTGCCTTCAGGATGCGGCGAAGCGTCGCTTCGCTAGGTTGCTTTGGCCGCCCGGCGCCGCAGCAAGCTCCCTACCACCGCCAGCCAGCCCACCAGCAGCGGCCCGGCGGCGTAGAGTAGCACCGGCGGCTTGCCCTTGGTCAGGGGTGCCACGAGCGTGTGGCCGCCCAGGCACAACGCCAGCGTGCGCCCCAGCCAGCGGGCCGGGGTGGGCAGCGCCTGCGACGCGCCCGCCAGCCAAACCCCGGCCAGCACGTGCCCGCCCAGCCGGTAGGGCATCGCCGCCGGTCTCGGCGTGCCGTTGAGCAGGGCTCCCCCCACGATGCTGTCGACGGCTAGCCAGGCGTAGCCCATGGCCCGTGCCCAGGGGGGCGCGGGCAATTGCGTGGTCAGCGGCAGCAAGCTCAGGTGGAAGCCCACGCCCACGTACTCCAGCCAGCGTGGCGGGGGCGTCTGGCTCAGGCCGACAGTTGTTAAGGCGAAGAGCCCCGAGGCGGTAAAGGCCGCGGTAGCGAGTTGCTTGGGAGGAAGCGGGTGCATCGGACAGGACAGGAAAATAGCGAGGGGAAAATCAAAAGCCCAGGAGTAGCCAATGAGCTAGCCCGCGTCAACCGAGCTGGACTGGGGCACTGTCAGCCAGCGCGCCAGGTAGCTTTCGATGCCATCGCCCACCCGCTCGGCCACCAAGGCCAGGTAGCCATCGGGCCGCACCAGCAGGGCCGAAATAGCCGGCAGGTGCTGGGCGCGGGCCAGGCGCTCCTCGGCGTCCACCAGCGTTTGCAGGCGCGAGGCCGCCGGCCGCTGGGGGCCGCCCGAGAGCAGCACCGCCCGCAGCACGGCGTCGTAGCGGGCCTGCAA
>CALMOO010000890.1:0-17640 GCA_937871705.1 uncultured Hymenobacter sp. | reverse complement strand
CCGCCAGTTCGGCGGCGCATTGTTCGGCGTTGGCCCCGGCCCGGTGCACCAGCAGCAGCGTCCAGCTCGCGCCGTCAAACAAGTCGAGCAGGTTCACGGAAGAGCACTCGGGCAACTGCTTGGTCCAGCCGGCCGGCATGCGGGCCCCGGCCTCAAGCTTGCCCACGCTGGTTTTGTCGGAGCTCAGGCCCAGGCCGGTGTAGTTTAAGCCCAACTCGGTCATGCTGCGCAGGGCTACTTCCTGCAGCGCGTCGCTAGCGAGTGCCAGTGGCACGGCGGTGCGGATGAGTGGCGCTTGCAGCGGCTTGGGCGCGGTAATGAAATAAAAAGTCTTGCTAATGCGCTCGTCGAGCTGCAGGGCCAGGGCCCGGCGCTCGTCCGAATACGTGTCGAGCAGCTGCTCGCCCGCCTGGCCGCGCACCACGTAGTGCAGCTTCCAGGCCAGGTTCCAGGCGTCGTGGATGGCATAGTTCATGCCCTGGCCGTAGAGCGGAATTACGATTTTGGCCGTGTCGCCCAGCAGCAGCGCCCGCCCGCGGCGAAAAGCCGGCGCCACGCCGTGCCGGTAGCGCGAGGTAGTGCCCCAGTGTAGATTGGAAAGCACCGCCTGGTCATCGCCCGAGATGTCGCGCACCAGCTGCTGCATCTTAGCCAGGTTCAGTTCGTGCGACATGTTATTGGGCTCGTCATCCTCAGTCAGGATATAGAAATAGAAGCGATTAGGCTCGCCGGGCAGGCGCTGCCCGCCCAGGTAGGCTTTTTCCTTCACGAAAAAATAGCCCTGGCCGACGGGGGAGGGGTAAGTCCAGTCGGCCGTCACGTCGGCGATGTGGATGCGGTAGCCCGCGTACTTTTTAGCTTCAAAATCGAGGCCTACGCTTTTGCGAATTATACTCTTGGCGCCCTCGGCCGCCACGACCCACTGCGCGGCCAGGGTTTCTTCCCGGCCGTCGGCCCGGCGCACGCGCACTTCGGCCCGGCCGTCGGTTTCGGCGTAGGCGATGGCTTCGGTCTGGTAGTCGATGGGGACGCCCGCCTCGGCTAGGCGGCGCGAAAGGGTATGCTCGGTAAAAGCCTGGGTGGTCACCAGGGGGAGCTCGTAGGGCGAATCGGCGTCGAGCAGTGGCACCGCGCCCGAGGGCTCCCCGTAAAAGTGCAGGCTCTCCTCCGTTTGGGGGTAGGTACCAGCCAGCCAGGCATCGCGCAGGCCGGCGGCAGCCAGGATTTCCTGCGTGCGCTGCCAAAGCACCGGCGCGCGGGTGCCGTCGATGGGGCCGGCATCTTTGTCCACAATGCGCACCGCCACGCCCTGCCGGTGCAAAAAGTACGCGAGGGTCATGCCGCCAGGACCGGCCCCCACAACGAGCACCTCGGCTACGTCAGTTGCCGCGCCGGCGGCCCCGTGCTGGATTAAATTGGGTGAATCAGCCATGAGTTAAGTTAACTAAGTAGGTAAGCGAAAAAGTAGGGGGTAGGCCCTTGCGCCCGCCGTTCGTCTAGGGCGTGCCGAATTATCTCAGCGGGCCTTATTGGAGCTTGAGCAGGCGCTCGGCGTTGCGGTGCGCGATTTTGGCCTAGTCGTCGAAGCTGAGCAGGGCCTGGGCCAGAAACTCCCGGCCGGTGTCTGCGCAGTCGTAGGCGTAGGGATAATCGGTGGAGAACATTACCCGGTCGGCGCACAGCACCTCCACGGCGCGCAGCAGGTAGGCCGTAATGTTGACGCCGCTGCCCGTGACGTAGAAGTGCTGGCGGAAATACTCGGCCAGGGACTTTTTCAGGCCCCGCTGGGCCATAAATTCCGTCAGGTTGTTGGCTCGCTCTAGGTAGAAGGACACCATCTCGCCCCAGTGCCCCAGCACGATTTGCAGGTTGGGCAGCTCGTCAAAGACCCCGCTCAGGATGAGGCGCAGCGCCCCGATGCCCGCGTCCAGGTGCCAGCCCCAACCACCGTTGGCAAAGACCGCGCTTAGCGCGGGGCTGAAGCCGTCGTAGTACACCGCCCGCACGGCGGCGGGCGGCACCTGCGGGTGCAGGTAAAGGGGCAGCCGAGTTGAGCCGCTAGCGCCAGCAGGGGGCGAAAGTCGGGATGGTCGAGGTACTTGTTGTCGGCGGTGCAGCCGTTAATCAGTGCGCCGCAGCAGCCCAGTTCCTGCACGGCGCGTTGCAACTCGGCCACGGCGGCGGCCGGGTCGGGGGTGGGCAGGGCGGCCCAGGCGGCGTAGCGGTCGGGGTGGGCCCGTACGGCGGCGGCCAGGCGGTCGTTGGCCTGCCGCGCCAGGGCCACGGCTGGTGCCGGGGCCAGCAGCTCTACCCCCGGCGCGGGGATGGAGAGCACCATCACATCCAACCCAAGGAGGTCCATTTGCCGCAGCCGGTCGTCGCCCAGGTCCAGCAAACGTTCCTGAACCGGCCTACTCTTAAACAGTTGAAAAAAGCTGCCTACCTGCTCCGGGGGCAGGGCGTTGGTAGCCTGCGCCAACTCCAGCTCGGGCGTCATAAAATGTTCTTCTAAGCCGATGATTTTCATACTGGTTGAGTAGGTAAATCTCACTTGATTGGTAGACCGCGGTGCAACTCGTATACACAGGCAAGCGCCAAGTGTCGCCGACTGGGCAGGGTTCCGAGCAGTAGGATTCCGGCGGCGGCCAGGCCGGCAGAGCCGGTGGCCCCGACAAGAAAAATGTTCGTAAATGGGTACCAGAGGACAAGTCCGGCTAGCGTAGGTGTCACACTCGCTGGCGCACCAGCGCAAACACCATTCTTGCCACTAGTCGGCGGTCATAGGCGAAAAATTGGAGAAGACCCTAAGGATTGGCTAGGCTAGTGAGCCGCGCTCAGGTCCACGGTGGGGCCGCCCTTGCGGAAGCGGGCAAATAGCACGATCGGCACGGCCGCCATGCATACGAAAGCCAGCAGCATAAAGCCTTCGGCGTAGCTGATAATGGCCGCCTGCTTGCTGACGATGCCCTCTAGCGCCCCCACGGCCATGCGTTGGGCCTCACCCAGCGAGTGACCGGTGCGCAAAAAAGAGGCCGTCAAGCCGTCGAGGCGAGCAACGGCGGCCGGATTGGCTAGGGAGATGTTGGGCAGCAAATCGAGCCGGTGCACGCTGGTGCGGCGCGTCACGAACGTGTTGATGGCGGCCAGGCCCACGGCGCCCCCCAGCAGCTGCATCATGTTGCCGAGGCCGGCAACTTGGCCGATGTCCTTGCCTTTGAGGCCGGCCAGAATCAAAAACGAGATGGGCACGAAGATGAAGCCGAAGCCCACGCCGCGAAAGAGCTGCGGCCAGAACAGGTCCCACTCCCCCGATTGGGGCGTGGCGAGCTGGTAAGTAAGGATTTCGTAGGCCATCACGAAGCCAAAGCCCACGATGATGAGAATTTTGGGGTTGAGGCCCTTGCGCATGGCCGCGCCCATGCCGCCCATCATCATGCCCGTGAGCAGGGAGCTGGGCAGGATGAGCAGGCCCGTGCGGGTGGCCGTCCAGCCCAGGAAGCTTTGCACGAACAAGGGGTAGAGAAATACCGACGCAAACAGGCACGCCCCGAAAGCGAAGCGCAGCACGGCGCCGATGGCCACGTTGCGATTGGCCAGGACGCGCAGGTTCACCACTGGCTCGGCCTGGCGTAGCATTCGCACCACGAATAATACGATGCCCAGCGCCGCGAAAATGCTGGTCGTCACGATAAACGCGCTGTCAAACCAATCTTTGCGCTGGCCTTCTTCCAGCACCACTTGCAGCCCGCCGATGCCCACGGCCAGCAGCGCGATGCCCAGGTAATCGACCCGGCCCACCGGTCGCTTGATGTCCTTGATAAAGCGCCACGACAGGAACGTGGCCAGTAGCCCGATGGGCACGTTAACGTAGAAAATCCAGCCCCAGTGGAAGTTGTCGATGAGGTAGCCGCCCAGCACTGGGCCCAGCGCGGGCCCCATTACGATGCCGGCCCCGAAAATGCCGTTGGCCTTGTTGATTTCGTCGGGCGGGAAGGTTTCGACCAGCACGGTTTGGGCCGTGGCTAGCAGCGCCCCGCCGCCCAGGCCTTGGATGAAGCGCCACAGCACCAGCGCCCCGATGCTGTGCGCCGAGCCGCACATAAACGAGGCGAACGTAAAGAGCGCCACCGAAAATGTGAAATAGTGCTTGCGCCCGAACTTGTTGGACAAGAAGCCGGTGAGCGGAATCACTACAATGTTCGACACGGCGTAGGCCGTAATCACCCAGGCGGCCTCATCAGTGGTAGCGCCCAGGTTGCCGGCAATGTCGCGGGTGGCCACGTTCACGATGCTGGTGTCAATCAACTCCATAATGGCGCAGGTGATGACTGTGAGCGTGATGAGCCACTTGCGAAACCCCACTTCGTGGGTGGGCTCGTCGGCGGCCGGGGTAGCGGGCCGCGCTGGGTCGGCCGCGTCGGCGGAAAGGGCGAGGGAAGCCATGGTAGAGAAAGAAAAAAGGGTGGGCGCTACTGCGCTTCTTTCACGTTGGCCGTCACGCTCATACCCGCCCGCAGGGGCGTGTCGGCGGCGGGCGGCTCGGTGAAGACGATTTTGACGGGCACGCGCTGCGTCACCTTCACGAAGTTGCCGGTGGCATTGTCGGGCGGCAGCAGCGAGTAGCGGGCGCCGGTAGCGGGCGAAAGCGACTGGACTTTGCCTTGGAATACCTTGCTGGAGTAGGTGTCCGCCTTGATTTCGACCGGCTGGCCCACTTTCATTTTTTCCAGCTGGGTTTCCTTAAAATTGGCTACCACCCACAGGTTGCCGTCCTGGGCCACCTTCATCAGCGTCTGGCCGGGGGCCACGAGCTGACCCAATTGGAGGTTGCGGTCTGACACCACGCCGGCCGCCGGGGCCGTAATCACGGTATAGGAGGCGAACAGCCGGGCCGTGGCCAGGGCCGCTTCGGCCTGCCGCACGGCGAGCTGGGCCAGGGTGACCGATTGCCCCACGATGTCGGCCTGCGAGCGGGCGGTGGCTACTTGGTTGGTGGCCGCGCCGGCCTGGCCGGTCAGCACTTTTACTTGGGCTTCGGCGGCGGCTAGGCTGGCGGCGGCCCCGTCGCGGTCGGCCCGGGCGTTGTCAAAGCTCTGCTGGGTGGCGCTCTGTTGGGCTAGCAGTGCGGCCTGGCGCTGAAAGTTCTGGGTGGTTTGGCGCAGGCGGGCGCGGGCACTCTCGACCGTGGCGCGGGCCGTGGCAATGCCGGCGGTAGCGGCCCCCGAGGTGCTGGCCACCGTGGCGATGCCCAGGCGGGCGGCGGCGCTGTTCTTGCGGGCCACCACCACGTTGGCGCGGGCCTGGGCTAGGGCAATTTCGGCCTGCGTCACGCGCAGTTTCAGGTCGCGGTCATCGAGCAGCACCAGCGTGTCGCCGCGCCGTACGCGCTGGTTGTCGCTCACGCGGATGCCTACTACCGCGGCGCTCACCTTCGGAATGACCGGGCTGATATCGGCCTGCACCTGGGCGTTGTCAGTTTCCTGGTCAGCGCCGCAGCTGGTGAGCAGCAGTGCCAGCAGTCCCGCTAGCCCGCGCCCGGCGCGGGCGGCAAAAAGGTTAAATCTCATCGTATTTACAGGAAGTTTTTTAGCGAAGAATAAACCCGAGCCCTTAATTAGCAGAACCTGCGAGGGGTAGGCGGCCGGTGCTTTTGAGCAGCTTCCAACGGGCCAGTTCCGCGTTGGCTTGGGCCGAGCGCAGGTTGAGCTGAGCTTGCAGCAACTGGGTGTTAGCGTCGAGAAAATCGGTGGGCGTGCTCACGTTGGCTTTCAGGCGGTTTTGCTCGACCCGGAAGTTTTCGGTGGCCTGCGCCAGGGCCGTTTCCTGCAGCCGGATTCTTTCGGTCTGCTGCTCGTAGGTGCGGTAGTTGGCATTTACCTCGCTCAGAATCCGGTCGCGGGTGTCAGCAATAGTGGCGCTTTGCTCGTCCACACGAAAGCGGCTTTCGGCCACTCGCGCCCGGTTCGTGTATAGGCCGCCAATATCAAAGGAAAACGAGGCGAAGACGCTGGAAGTCGCCTTGAAAGCCGCTTCATTGGGAAAAACCCGCTGATTGGGGCGATTATAGTCCACGTTGCCACCGAAACTGAGCGAAGGCAGGCTCCCGGCCCGCGCAATACGCTGGTTGAGTACGGCCTCCTCGCGGCGCAGACCCAGGGCCTGTAGTTCGGGCCGCTTTTGCAGCGCTTCCTGCAAGTAGCCGTCCAGGGCCCCTAGGGTGGCGGTGCCGGGTAGCTCGGCCGGGTCGATGGCAAATTCGGTGGTCGGTGGCAGGCCGGTGGCGATAGCCAGGTTGAAATTGTTGGTGGCTTGCCCCGCCCGCAGGTCGGCCAGGCTGCTGGCGAGCTGCGAGATAGTGAGGTCTATTTTCAGCCCGTCTACTTTCAGGACTACGCCCTGGTTTTCGAGGTTGGTGAGGTCCCGGCGCCGGTCCTGCAACACGTTGATATTCTCGCGGATAATGCGCTCCGAGGCGTTGAGCGTATAGAGCGTGTACCAGATGGTGGTCACGTTGTCGGCGGCGGCCAGGCGATACTGGTCAGCTTCGGCGGCCGTAGCCTGGGCTTCGCGCTCGGCTACCGCAATGCCTTTGCACACCCGGCCTCCGGCCCACAGCAATTGCCGCACCTGGAAGTTATTAAAACTCTGGTTGAGAATCTGCGGGTTGAGCGTGACCTGGCCCGCTCCCGGAAATGGTACCACAAATGGGGTGATATTGTCGGAAATGCGGAAGAAATTACTCGTCACCGCCACGCTGGGTAGCAGGACATTCTTGGCCTGGGCCACCCTTGCCTGGGCTACGTTTTGCGAGGCTAGGTTGCGCTTGAGGGCATTGCTCTGCTGCACGGCCAGTATCACGGCCTCGGCCAGGGGCAGCGGGCGGGGCGCTGATTGGGCTTGCCCGACGGCGGGCCACAGCAGCCCGGCTAGCAACCAAGCGGCTCGGCTCCTGTAAAGAGCGACTGTCGAAGTCATAGAACAAAGGATAAACACGGAGTTGTTAGGCAGAGCGGCGAGTAGCTGCCGGAGTTTTTAAGTGGAAACATCTTTTAAGGAGACCTTTGCGCAGCCTGCTGGTAAATGGCTGACTGAGCAGCTACGCAGTGGCTCAGCTTAAATCAATGCATTTGATACCAAAACTTAGCAAATGTACTACGAATTCGTATTACATTCAACTGCTTTATCCGCAGAAATAGTTTGTTGCTATATGAAAACCATCCTGCCTGTGCTCCAGCAGTTAATTTCCGAGCTGGACCGCTACGCCCAGACCACCCCTGAAATCGACTTGGCCGGATTCGCGGCTTGGCTGCACCAACGGCACCGCCCGGCCGTGGGCCTAGCTGGCGAGCCAGTCGTACCACCGCACCGCGAGCCGCAGTATCTGAATACCCTGCCCCCCCTCATGCAGTTGGTACCGCTGGTGATGCGCCTCAACTACTTCACCCATGCAGCGGCTGAGCAGTTACTGGCTGATTTGCCTCTTGCGGGCATCCGGGAGTTTAGCGTACTATCCTCCATTTTTGGTGGGCAGACGCCCACCAAGTCGGAGGTTGCGGCCAACGCGCAATTGGAGCTCAGCACTATTACCGAGGTTACGCGCCGCTTAATGCAACTTGGCCTAGTGACGGAGGTGCCCGACCCCAAAGACCGCCGCGCCCGCCGCCTGAAAATCACCCCGGCCGGGCAAGCCGTGTTCACGCAGGGCAAAGCCCGCGTTGCGCAGCTCAGCCAATACCTTTATGACCCGCTGACGGCTGCCGAGCAGGCCGAACTGCACCGGCTGCTGAGTGTGCTCAACACCGTACATTCTGCCCAGTCATTGCCTTTGCCGTCCACCGAGTAAGGGGCAAGTCGTTAGAGCCTGTTAAGTGCTTGCAGGCGTTTTGAGTGCTGTTGAAAAATGGCCGACGCGAAAAGAAGCATGCCACGGCACTTTCTTGGCCTTAGTGAACCTGCAGTATGGCTAAGCGAAACCCAAATAGCCGAGAAAACTGCCTCAGTTTGCTGGAAAGTACCTAACAGGCTCTAATCAAGAACGTGGCTATTGCAGAACTCGCCAATTCGCTCAGCAAGGTGGGCTTTCAGCGCAGTAAGGGCCGAAAAGTAGCGTTATCACCCGTTCTCCGAACTGATTTAATGGCCAATAGTGGCGCGCAAAGCCTTTTGCGGAGTTCTGCAACAGACACGGGCGTGTCTGTTGCAGAACTCATCGACTATCAAGTAAATAGCGCCGGCTAGCTGCCAAGGCCATGAAAAATGTCGTTTGAACAGCCTTTTCAGCTTGTTTTAACCCGTAGGTGCCTCGCTTGGAATGTTGCGTCGAGTTCTGCAACAGCCACGGGCCTTTATTGGATGCTTTCGGCAAGGGCATTTCCAACACGTGGCGGCCCTTTTTTGAGCCATATTTTGCTGACCCTTATTGGAGCATAGGTTACTCTGTCTTATCGATAGTGTTACCAGTGAACTTAGACTCTACCTGAATTAACGACTGACTTACTAAGGGGAGCGAATAGAATTACTTACATCAACCCAAGTGTAGCTTGCGACTCTAACTTTTGTCCATGCTCGCCAACTACCTCCACGCCCTTGGCACCATCCATGCCACCGGGGCTGCCACTCCTGAAACATCGTACTACACACCGCTCGAAAATCTACTGAATGCAGTTGGGGCGCAACTGAAGCCAACTGTGCGAGCCGTGTTTCAGTTGAATGACTTAGGGGCAGGCCGACCCGACTTTGGCCTGTTTGCGGCCGGGCAGTTTGAGCGTCCCACCGACGGTAGCCCCATTGAGCGCCGGGCCGGGGCGCTGCCCGAGCGCGGCGCTGGTGAGGTAAAAGGTCCTGCCGACTCGCTCGACAAGCTCTTAGCCGGCAAGCAGGTCAGTAAATATTGGGACCGCTACCGGCAGGTACTTGTTACCAACCTGAGACAGTTTGCCTTTGTGGCCGAAGATGTTGATGGACATCCGCTAGTGCTTGACTCCTTTGAGCTGGCCAAAACCGAGGCCGATTTCTGGGCCCTGTGCCACGACCATGCTCCACCCGCGTCCGCTCTGGCGGCTGGCTTTGAGGCATTTTTGGAACGCTGCCTGCGCCACGCTGCACCCCTCGATGAGCCCAAAGACTTGGCTTGGTTCCTAGCTGCCTTTGCTCGTGAGGCCCGTCAGCGTTTAGAAACTACCGACCCCACCCATCTCCAGCCCTTGCGCTCGGCCCTTGAAGAAACGCTGGGCGTACGCTTTGAGGGCGAAAAGGGCGGACGCTTCCTGCGAGCTACGGTAATCCAGACCCTATTTTATGGCGTATTCAGCGCCTGGGTGCTGTGGCACCGCGACACCGCCGATGACCCCGACACGCTGCCCTTCTCCTGGCGCGCTGCCCCTGATTACCTCCAACTGCCCGTAATGCAAGTGTTGTTTGAGCAGGTAGGTCGCACCTCTTTTCTGCGCAATACCAACCTTCGCGACCTGCTCGACCGCACCAATCTGGTGCTAGCTCGCGTGAACCGTGCTCGCTTCTTCGGTAAGTTTGCTGAGGCCGAAGCTATTCAGTATTTCTACGAGCCTTTTCTCGAAGCTTATGACCCCCAGCTACGCAAAGAGCTGGGTGTGTGGTATACCCCACCTGAGGTGGTACGCTACATGGTGGCCCGCGTTGACTGGGCGCTACGCACCCAGCTCGGCCTGCCCGATGGTCTCGCCGACGAGCGCGTAGTAGTGCTTGACCCCTGCTGTGGTACCGGAGCCTTCCTGGTTGAAGTGTTGCGCCACCTGGCCGCCACTCTCGAAGCCCAGGGCGCTGGGGCGTTGCGAGCCGAGCAGTTGCGCAAGGCTGCTACCCAGCGGCTGTTTGGGTTTGAAATCCTGACCGCCCCTTTTGTAGTGGCGCACTTGCAATTAGGGCTAGCCCTGCGCGAAGCTAACGCCGCGCTAGCCCCCGAGCAGCGCGCTGCCGTGTACCTTACCAACGCCCTTACCGGCTGGGATGCTGCCCAGCACGAAAAGCAATTGCGTGTGGCCCTGCCCGAGTTGCAGCAGGAAGCCGAAGCCGCTCGTCACGTCAAGCGTGACGAGCGCATAGTAGTCATTATTGGTAACCCACCTTATGATGGTTACGCTGGCCTCAACGCGGTGGGTTCGGAAGAAGAGCGCCTCGCCGATGCCTACCGTCACCCCCGCCGTACGGCTCCGCCCCAAGGTCAGGGCCTCAACGACCTCTACGTGCGGTTTTTCCGCATGGCCGAGCGCCAGATTGCCGAGCGCACTCGTAAGGGCCTAGTATGCTTCGTGGCCAACTATTCATGGCTCGACGGCCTGAGTCATCCCGGCCTGCGTGAGCGATTTCTGGAAGCTTTCGACCACATCTGGATTGATAACCTTAATGGCGATAAGTACGCCACTGGCAAAACCACCCCCGACGGCCGCCCCGACCCCTCGGTGTTTAGCACGCCTTTCAACCGCGAGGGCATCCAGGTAGGGGCCGCTGTGGCCTTGCTGGCCCGTACTACCGAGGGCCCCACTGACCCGTCCTCCGATGCTGTGGTGCGCTATCGCGATTTCTGGGGCAAGGATAAGCGCGCCGAACTGGCCGCCATTGCCGACCAGCCCGAGCCCACTACCGGCCCCACCTATGAAACGCTGCTGCCCAATCCTGCCTTGGGTCTGCCCTTCAAGCCCCGTGCCGTGGAAGCGGAGTATCTGACTTGGCCCACGCTGCCGGAGGTGTTTCCAGCCAGCTTTTCGGGAGTGATGACAAGCAGAGATGAGGACTTGGTTGATATTGACAAGTCAAAATTAGAAGAGCGAATCAAAAAATATTTCGACCCTACTCTTTCAGATGAAGCTGCTCGCCAATTCACGCCAAGAATGCTGACTGATGCTTCTCGATTTGATGCGCTTGCTACTCGTAAAGCTCTGCTATTAAGAGGAATTGAATCGGGCGAATTCATACAGTACTCTTATCGCCCCTTTGATATTCGCTGGCTTTATTGGACGAAGGAGACAAAGTTGCTGATTGAGAGAAGAGCGGATTACCGGGAGCAGTTTGAATTCGATAATTTGTCAATTGCACTTGCCCGGCGACCGCGCCGTGACTACGATGCCCCTCAGATTTCAAGCGTCTTGACGGACTATGTATTATGCGACCCTTCGACTAATAATTTCCCTCTCTACCTTGCCCCCGACCTCTATTCCAACGGTAAGAGGCGTGAAAACTTGAGTAACCTGGCCCAAGATTACCTGACTACAGTAGGGGCAGACGCTGAAACCCTGTTTTATCACACTTTAGCCGTGCTGCACGCCCCAGCTTACCGTGCTGCCAACGCTGGAGCTTTGCGCCAGGACTGGCCCCGTCTGCCGTTGCCGTCCGCCCTAGCAGCCCTGTTAGAATCAGCCACATTAGGCCGTCAGGTAGCTGCCCTGCTAGATGTGCGCCGCCCAGTGCCCGGCGTTACGCATAGTGCCATCGCCCCCGAGTTACGTCCGTTAGGTGCCCCTCAGCGCCGGCCCGATGCGCCCGACGACCAACTGCACCCTGCCGAGGGGCACTTTGGCTTGCGTGCCCAGTGGGGCACGCGCTCGGGCGGCACTGTGCTACCCGGCAAGGGTCGCACCACCCCAACCCCCGGCTTGGAGGGTACTCACCTCAACGTGTGGCTGAACGACGAAGCCTACTGGGCCGCCGTGCCTACCGCCGTGTGGACTACTACCCTGGGAGGCTATCCCGTGCTCAAGAAGTGGCTCAGCTATCGCGCCGCCTCAGTATTCGCCCGCGACCTTACCGCCGACGAGATACAGGAATTTACCCGTCTCGTGCGCCGCTTAGCTGCACTAACGGCCTTGTCTCCCGCTCTTGATATTGCATATGCCGCCAGCACTGAAGCCAGTTTAGCAGGGACAGTGTAAATCATTGTTATTCTCTTTAAATCGGCTTAAAGACTAGTGCATATCTCCTTGACTAAGTGAGGCTGCTTTAAGGAGATTTCTAATTCACAACTGCGGTATTAATAAAAAATTTGTAAGTGTATGAAAAATTATCCTCAGGTAGTTGAAGAATTTAAAAGTAAAATATTCACTAGTGAAGATGACATTTTTGATTATCAGGACACACTCTATGAACAGGAATTTGATGAAACGTTCATTTTCTATCAAGAAACATTAAATGAAAATGCACATTATGGCATTACCCCTAATCTCCTATACTTTAATACCAATTATAGTATAAACGCCCGCGCAGGAAAATCAGAAACCCATTATCTGATTAGCATAAATATGGGAACCCTCGTGCATTTAATTACTACTTTTAAAAATAATGATAATATATCAATAATCTCTGGCGAAGAATTTAAGCTTACTGAAGGATACTTAGACTCGCCTATTAATGAACTTATGTATCAAAATGCGGTTCATTTCACCTTCTATCATGAAATGGCTCATCTCATTCAAAACTCATCACAACTATTGCTTGGTTTATATGAGCATTCCGACAATTCTGCGGAATTTTGTATAGAAAACCATCAATTGGAACTAGATGCTGATGAATACAGTGCTATTTCGCTTGCGGCACATACTGTACAGTATGCTAGAAATAATTTTGGTGATAATCCTTCTTCAGGCCAAGTAGTAGAACTATTAGTTATAGTTTGTACTTCAGCTTTAATTTATATTTTATCTTTTCCTACAAATAAAAGAGAACTTTATTATAAGGAATTATCTCATCCGCATCCGGTGATAAGGATAACACGCATTATCAACGTTATCGTTAGCCATTGCTTACAAACATTCAAGCAAGTTGGGATTGACTTAGAAATAAAAGTGGCTCTCATTGTCAAGCAGACTATTGGCTTGGCAGGTAAGATTATGAATGACATTACTGGTGAAAATCTAACAGAAAAATATCTTTTTTACTTAATGACCGAAGGTGAGAATATCTCTTCATATATAACAGAATTTGATAAACTAGGAATGGACAATCAATTACTGGCAGTTAATAGATGGAATGCGTATGCGCGCACACTTCATGATTGAGATGTACTGTATAAACTATTGCAGCAATTCAAGATAGATAAGATGTCTTTTGTGCGATTCTATATTTCTTTAAAATCAAAAAATATATTATAGATATTAATGATAGAATCATTAACTCGTTTATGAGAGCCTTTGAAACCATCCTTAGTATGAGGAAATATTTCGTTAGCAAAAACAGAGTCAATGTTGCTATAATTAAGACTAGAGCTTTTTAACGCCCTAATTATTCTTCCCTTATTTCCTGCGACAATAAATCCCATCATTGCGGCATGCTCGTCATCTTTAGCGTATTTTAAATCAATAAATCTCATTAAGCCATCATCAAAATATTTTTTGCTCGCTCCTTTTAGACGCTTGCATTCAATAATAAAATCAAATCCCAACGTCTCAAAAGATAAGTCCATTCTGCCTAGTTCATCTGAGTCAGTGAACGTACATATTTCCCAATGTATATGAATTATTTTTAATTGAATCCATTTATATAAAGGTGATGTTGAATCATGCTTTATATCTTTTACAAATCTGTCTCTAATATCGTTTTCTATAGAAATAACCTTATCGATTCTATTATAACTTTCGACAATAGACTTTAGGTAAAGTTTTTCTATCATGTCCTGCTTTGAATTAAATCCAAGCATTGCCATGTTTCCTTTTATAAATTCAGCTGGAGTGGTCATCGTTATTTAGTAAATGTCCTACAAACAACTGAATCTCCTCTTTAGCATCTTTGATTGCCTGCCTTGATGTCCAATCTCGAAAAAAGTTGCTCTTTATTATATAAAAAGAACTCTTATTATACAGCTTTACTTTTCCCTCATTCAACACGTTAAATGCTTCAGCAGAATTTATCTGTTGAGATTTGACAAAATTTAAAATTTGTAAATCAAAATCTTCTTCAGCGTCGGAGACAGTTTCTTTAGTTACAATAGAAACAGAGACAATTGTGCCAACATTTTTTGATATGCAGTAGCGAAATGTTAAACCACTATTAGGGTCAAGAATTAGCGAGAAGACTTCCTCAAAAACCTTTAAATAGTTCTTAATATCTGCCCTATTTACTTTGTTCACTCTAGTGTCTGAGCGCTCTATTTCAATCTCATAAAACTCATTTATTATTGCCCTGTCATATTCGGTTAAATCATATAACTCATATACAGCGTTATTTAATGCATTTGTTAGATTCTCTTTAGTATTAAGCGCATCTAGTGCGCTTGTGAATAAATCAAATTGCCCTACTTCTTGTGTGTTTTGAAGCTTGTTGACACAACTTGTTAATATATTTTCGAAAGAGCTGCTGACTATTTTGATAGGTAATTTTTCGATATCCGTATTACGGAACGTATCTCTTTTCCCATCACCTTTGCCCCATTGGGCAGAAAGTTGATAAAATAGAAATCCTATTAATTTCGAGTTAATTATCCCTAAATAAGGTAAATAGTTTTTGACATAATTGTTACTATTAGTATCACGTATTTTAATGGACAAGATATTGTCTTTATATACATATTCTTGGTCAAGATAGATGCCTCTAAATAGTATGCCATCAGACTTTAAAGGTCTTACAGGGACAATAATTCTAGACCCATTGTAGATGCTTTCATTCCTCTTTCTGTGCAAATCTTGGTTCCAATCAAAGAGAGATATTTTTTCAGTTCTCAGATTGAACTGTGAAAAGTCTGTTGGCTCAATTTTACGTCGCCAAATAGGGTCACCCAAGGAGCGCATACCATTTTTTGGTTGGAAGCCAGCTCTAGCTTCAATTTTAGCTTCAGCTTGAGGAAGTAATACATTTTCTATTAGACTAAAACTTTCTAAGTCGCTGTTTACTAGTACTCGCCATAAGTTATCCTGGTCAATAAACTCTTTTTGTGAAGCCTTAATTACTTCTCGCTCAATGTAATGTATTACATTAAAGTGCTCAGCAAAATCAGTAAGTCTAGGTGATATATAAGATAATATATTTTCGGGGTCGATAATATTTTTGAATATTATCACAACGCAAGGTTCACTTGCGCCAACCTCAATTTTCTCCTTATTAATCAGGCCTATTTCTCTCTTTTTGAACAGTATTTTATTGTAATGCGAAAGCTCAAAAAACCTTTCTATAGAATATTTATTCAAAAAAGCTTTTCTAAAATTCTTTGTATTATCATTTAGAAAAATTGAGTTTTTCACGACCATAGCAAGGGTAGTGCCTCTATGCGCCCAGCGAGCCACACGCATCAAAAACGCCTGTGACCTTTCGTAATCAGCTACTTGCTCATACTCAGGAAAATTCCCCTCTTTATTATCAATAGCAACTCTTTCCGATAGGCATGCTATGTCATCCGTATTCGGAACAGAGCCCCACGGAGGGTTGGAAATGATAAAATCAAAAGTGTTGTTGTTGAATAAATAATCTGTGATGGAGTTTCCTAATAATAAAGTTTTTCCAATTAGTGTTGGTAAGATAGGATGAGCAAATTTTATTTCATTGCGTATAAATTCGGGTGATTCAGTTTCTAAAAGCACTAGATACAAACTGAACGCAGCAATTTGAAGGGCATCTTGGTCTACATCAATTCCAAAAAGCTGTTGTTCTAATATAGACTTTTTGGTTTCAAAACTTATATTTTCACCATGAGCTACGCTGATAACCCTAAAACTCTCAACTAGAAAAGCTGCTGAGCCAACTGCTGGGTCTAGCACCTTGATATTTTTGTTGCTTTTAACTCTCTCACTCAATGAATGCGATAGCATAAAGTTTACAAGAAAAGATGGAGTATAATAAATACCACGACCTTTTCTTGTGTCACTTTTTAAGAATGCTTCATATACATGGGAAATTAGTTGAATTGGTATCTTATCAAATTGATATGGAAATAGTGTGCCCTGACCACTCCTGTAGTCTGTTTCAAAAAAATTTGCAATATGTTGCAAATAGGTAATCTTTATATCCGACGCTTGAAATTGGTCAAATTTAAAAACATCACTATTGATTTTGCCTATCTCGTCAAAGGCTTCAATCAACTTGTTTATATCGTCGCTTTTTAATATATTTAGAAGATAGCCTTTCTCAAAAATTCCTCTGTCTTCTAAATATTTTAAAAATAGGCATCTTAGAATCAATAGATTGATAATTTTATCATTATCTAATTCTAGTAAATCGCTTCTTAGAGCTAGTAAATTTAATAAAAGGTCTTTGTCAACTTCTTGTCCTCGTTTTTGGTGCTTACTTATGAAATCAAAAAAGTATGACGATGAAATATAATGCTTTGTAATTTTTTCAACATCGACTTCTTGATAGCCAATGCTATTAATGCCATAATCAAATGATTGAACACAAATGCTAGGTTTTAGCGCGTGCTCACTATCAGGCTTTTCCCTAGCATTTATTATATATGATTTATGTTCACTAACTGCAATAAATACAGTATCAAAGTTTTTATTCCACAAGGATTTGTGGTATATAAATATGTCCTCAACTGTTGGGGTTAATATGTATTTAACATGAGGTAGGGACTCATTGCCTATTGAAAAAATAAATACATCATCTTTCAGCTTCTCCAAGATTTCATCTTTAGAGAATCCTATATTCAGAAGGTAGTCTTTAAACCTTGAGTTAAGCATTTAGCTCAAAAAATTAGCAGTGCTAGAGATATCTAGCCTTCTTAGCAACATACGGCCAAAAGCGCGAATGTTATATTGGGAAAAGTAAAAAAAAATCGCTTTTTCCGGCCAACACAATTCATCAGCAAGAATTTATCTAAGTAAACCTCTCTGTTACTGATACATAACATGAATGTTTTGACAAGTCGTAAGGATTTGCTTGTGAACCTTTTTTGGAAATTATCTCGCTTCATGAGGCTGAAGCACCTAGGAGCCCTACTAGTACGAGAAAAAAACAGGTTTTCTATTTGCTCAAAAGTAAGCCTTGTAGACGTACAATGGCTGTTTTTGTGTGTAGAGATGGTGAGTCGACTTGAGTTTTGAACCTAATTCAAATGTGCATCACCTTATCTCCTGTACCAGTTTTCTGGCTTGTCAGCGGCTGCAATCAGCTAGTCTCAACAGTATTTAATACAAAGGGAGTAAGCTATAGAGTGAGTAGTGTAAGAACTCAGCAACTAGCTAACATACAATTTCTTGATGTACATTAAGCACCTAGATGATGGGGAATTGGCCTGCTAGGGTAAGATATCATCATTTTAATACCTATCGTTTGAGTAGGCGCTTCACTGACATAGCAAAGAACAACATCCCCCGCCGAGTACGGTATCCTCCGTCATTTAACTCTTGGGCAATCTGCTGTAACGTATGCCCCTGCGCATGCAGCAGCCCCCCAAGTCGCGCCGCCTGCTGGTTCTGTTGATTGGTACGGGCGTTCTCCTGTCGAATATTCAAACTCTTCGCGATGGCTGCCGGCGTCATATTAGCTGGCGTACCCAGCACCGCTCCCCGCGCCTTCTTTGCTGTAAGCGCGTCTATAGTTCGTTTAGAAATCATCTCCCGCTCGTGCTGGGCGATGACCGCGAATAGACCTACCGTTAGTGTATTGGCATCCGGCATATCGCAGCAGGTAAAGGCCACCCCCGAATCGCGCAGGGCAAAGATGAACCCCGCGTTCCTCGACAAC
>CALMOO010000889.1 GCA_937871705.1 uncultured Hymenobacter sp. | reverse complement strand
GCTAGTCAACCACCTTCTTCCTATGTCGAATCGAAACACCAAACTTCGATTGCTCGAAGTGGCCCACGACCTCATCTGGGAAAATAGCTACGGGTCGGTCTCCGTCGATGATATCTGTGAAAAAGCAGCCGTTGCCAAAGGCAGCTTTTATCATGCATTTAAATCAAAGTCTGAGCTGGCGGCGGCGGCTATCGAAAACCACTGGGAGCAGAAGCGGCCGGCCTTGGACCAGCTGTTCTCCACGCAGACCCCTCCCCTGGAACGCCTGAAGCGCTACTGCGATTTTACGGTCGCCAACCAGCTTGGCAAATACGAAGCCCTCGGCAAAGTTGTCGGCTGCCCCTTTAGTTCGGTCGGCTGCGAGCTGAGCACGCAGGACGAGAATATTCGCCAGAAAGCACACGAGTTGAACGCGCGGATGGTGAAGTATTTCACGTCAATGGTGCTGGAACTCATTGCAGAAGGCACGGTGCAAGAAACGGATGCAATCGAACTCGCTAAAGAGATGTGTGCCTACATCACCGGTGTCATGACCCAGGCCAAGATTGACAACGAGATTAAATCCGTTCAACGCATGCTGCCCGGTTTATTACGTCTGATGGGGATTCAAAAGGCCATCTAAAGCCTTTTTTTGCTTCAATACTAAACCGACCAGTCAAACGACTGGGAGCCGTACCCTACCCCGTTGGCGCAGACCATAATAGGCAGCAAGTAGGTTGCCGGGATGCCATGCCCCTTTGCCTAGTTCTCACCCCTGAATCAAGTCATTTTCCGCGATAGGCACGAGCACCGGTTTCAGCAAGCTTATGCCCCGCATCTTATCGGCCGTCGGCCATCCCATCGCGGCTTGCCTAGTACACGGCCCACCTTACTTCACCCTTAAAAACGTTTAAACCGAGAACTGAATCATGAAAAAACTGGAAGGCAAAATCGCGCTCATCACGGGTGGCAGCTCGGGCATCGGCTTGGCAACTGCGCAACTTTTCGTGGCGGAAGGCGCGTACGTTTTTATTACCGGCCGTCGGCAGGAAGAGCTGGACGCGGCCGTAAAGCTTATCGGCCAACAGGTGACCGGCGTGCAGGGTGACGTGGCCAATCTGGCCGACCTCGACCGCCTCTACGAGCAGGTGCGCCAGCAGAAAGGCCACCTCGACATTGTGTTCGCTAATGCCGGCGGGAGCGGTGGTATGGTGCCGCTGGGCGCTATTACGGAAGAACACTTTGATAAGGTGTTCAACAGCAACGTGCGGGGAATGTTGTTTACCGTGCAAAAAGCGCTCCCCCTGCTGCGCGACGGTAGCTCCATCATCCTCACGGCATCCACTACCGGCTCCAAGGGGGCGGCGGCCTTTAGTGTGTACAGCGCCTCGAAGGCCGCCGTGCGCTCGTTTGCCCGCACCTGGACGATGGATTTGCAGACCCGCAAGATTCGGGTGAATGCGCTTAGCCCCGGGCCAACGGAAACGGCTGCTACAACCCGGATGGGCAGTACGCCAGAGCAAAAGCAGTTCATCAAAGACTACATCGTCTCCAGCATTCCAATGGGCCGGATAGGGCAGCCGGAGGAAACGGCGAAAGCGGCGCTTTTCCTGGCCTCCGACGACAGCAGCTTTATTACGGGCATCGAGTTGTTTGTGGACGGCGGCACGGCTCAAATCTAGCTGGTCGCCGCTGCTTGCTCGCCCGGAGTGCACCTGAACGAGTGGGGCAGTCCCATTGGCTAGTTGTGCTACGCAAGCCACAGTCGCATACGTGATTCTTTGAAACTATGCCGGCTTGATTGCGCCACCCGTTTTAAAGAAGGAGGTGTTTGCAGCCGTTCACCACTAAACTGCGGGAACTGGTAGCCCTCCTCATTTTGGCTACCAGTTCCCGCGGTTTGATAACATCCAGCAGCAACCCGCCGCACAATTGGTGCAGCCTAGAATCGAGAAAGTAGCTATGGTACTGGCTACCCGCACCTCCGCCAACCACTTGGCCGAGGTGGCGCAGTTGCTAAAGGCTTATGGACATCTTGTCCTGTTGGCTGCCCAAGTTAGAACCAGTAGTTAACTCAACTGCTGGCTCTTGAACCAAAATCTGTATGAAACTAGCCTTGACAGACCACCAGACGGGGGGAGACTTACTACTCATCAGTGAGGAGGCAGGGTTCGACCACCGGTTTTATTCCCGCGACGCCGCCAAACCGTACTTCACCATTGCCTGGAACAGTGGCCCTGCCCAAGCAGTGGATATTGACGGCACTTCCCACCGGTTTGACTCGCAAACTATTTTGCCCCTGATGTTCAACCAGTCGTTCACGTTTGAGCGGCCGGCCGATGTAGTCGCTTGGCAATTCAATCGGGAGTTTTATTGCGTGGTGGACCACGATGCTGAAGTCAGCTGCGCCGGGTTCCTGTTTGGAATGGGGAATACGGTATTTATTCGCCTCGATTCGGCTTACCAAGCAAAGCTGAAATTGATGGTTGCCATGTTCAAGCAGGAGTTGGCAACGCAAGACCACATTCAGAACGAGATGCTGGTTGTGTTGTTAAAGCGCCTCATCATTACCATCACGAAGCTGGCCCGCTCGGAATATATGCCGGGGGATGACAACCAGGACCAGCGGCTAAGTGTATTTCGGAAGTTCAACGTGCTCGTTGAAAGTCATTTCCGCCGGGAGCATTCTGTGGCCT
>CALMOO010000888.1 GCA_937871705.1 uncultured Hymenobacter sp. | reverse complement strand
GGATACGGTCACTGCTGGCTTTGCCACCAGCAGCCGATCACCTGAAAAGAGGCTCGGCTAGCTTTTAATGGGCTACCCCGCTACCCCGCAGCGGGCAATAGCGTGGCGCTTCCGAAGTTGCCTAGCAACGGTTTATCACCGGCCGTTACGGCCTCCACGAGCAGTGCCCCGCCCACAAAAGCCCCTTCCAAGACTCTCCCAGGCCCCCAAACACTTCGTCGCGGTCACCCCGTGAGCGCAGTTGATTGAGGCCCACTTTGAAGGCGCGCACCTCTTTGGCGGTGCGGGCCGCCCACGCGATATCGTCGCTGGCCAGCGACGCCACCAGGGCCCCGTTGCTGATGTTCATCTCGCCCACGAGCTCATCTACCCGGTCCACCAGCACAATGCTGTCGAGCGGGCCAAAGGGCTCCTTGAAATACAGTTCGCTCTGGCGAGTCAAGCCCACCAGGGCGCGGGGGGCGCGGTAGGCGGCGCGGTCCTGTCCCGGCAGAAACAGGCGCTCGTCCAGCTGGCCTTCGTATACGGGGATGGCGCCGGTTTTTAGCGCATCCGCATGGAGCTGGTCCAGTGCCAAGGCCTGCGCCTTGTTGATAACCGGCCCGAAATCCAAGTTAGGTAAGGGGTCAGCTGTGTGGTCGACCAATGTTGGATTGCCAACGGCAAGGCTGCCGATGGCTTGGGTGTACGTGTCGAGAAACTGCGGAAACAGGCGCCGCTCCACCACGAAGCGTACATAGGCCGTGCAGCGCTGCTTGCCGTAGTCATAGCCTTTCTTAAGCTGCTCGCCCAAGCTCTTCCAATCGGTGTAGTCCCAGATGCCGTAGGTATTTACGCCTTCCATCTCCAGCATGTAGCGCTTCTGGTGCTGCGTGAGGGCGTCGGCAATGACGCGGCCATTGTAGCGCCCGCCCACAAACGAAAGGCAGTCGACCGCCTTGTGGCGCACCAACACCTCGCTCAGCTCGCCGCCACTGCCGCTGACCAGGGTGACGGGCAGACCGCACCGGCGCGCCAGTGCGAAGACCAGGCTCAGGGAAATAAAGCCGCCATCCGTGGGCGTCTTGGCAATCACGGCATTGCCGCACAGCACCTGCACCAGCACGGCGTGCAACAGCACCGACATGGGGTAATTCCAGGAGGCAATGTTGCTGACTAGCCCCAACGGGGTTCGACCACCGAGTAGGTCTTCGATATGGTCAACGTACCAGTGCACGCCCTCAATGGCCCGGTCGATATCGGTGAAGCCGGCCTTGTAGGTTTTACCGATTTCCCACATCAGCAGCTTGCCGATGAGGTCGGCGTGCGTTCGCAGGAGGGCGAGGCACCCCTGCACTTGCGCGCGCCGCTCGTCTAGGTCAACGGCCGCCCAGCTACTGGCCTCCTGCTTGGCGAAAACAACGGCGCGCTGGGCCGTGGCGTGGTCCAGCATGGGCAGGGCGCCCAGCCGGGTCCCATCAATGGGTGAGGTAACTGGTCGGGGCGTCCCGGGTTCCTGCCAGCGGGCTTCCAGTAAGTTGAGAAACTGACCGTTTTGGTCAACTATCTCGGGCGCAATCTGCTTAACCTGCGCCAGCAAGCCACCAAAGGCGACCTGAGGCGAAACGATTTTGTTCATGGGAACGAAAGTTACGCTTTACAAATACCTGCGCCACCGCGGCGTCGTCATCCACGCCCATCGTAAGGCGCCAAGTAGCGCGTCAACTTAGGTCAGACTTCTGCAACAGACACGGTCTATTTCTGGAGTGCAGATGCTGGGTTCTGCTTCGACAAAACTGGCGGGACTGCTTTCTTTGAGCCGATGAAAGCAGTCGAGGTTATTGTTTGTTGCTCTAACAACCCAGTTCCGCCTAGATACCCGGGCCAAGTTCAGGTAAGACGTCACCCCTTCTAAGTAGGGCTGGTTTATCGTTACCACACCTGGCTACGTCGAGTCTTCGGCTTACGGCCCCGCGCCCAGCGGGAGGTGGAGTGGGTGGAGATCGACCCGATCGAGCAGCGGCGTACCGGGCGGCTCGTACCCTCAAATCACGGACCATACCCCGGCGCTTCTGCAGCAGCTCGCCGTGCAGGGCATCCCTGCGCAGGTGGTAGAAGGCCGGATTCACATAGCCTTATAAACAAGGCGGATGGTCGTTTTTGGGAGGGCTATAAAGTGCTTCGGCAAGGGATCGTTTAGCAAAACGAGGGTAATTTCAGCCGGCAGCTGGTTGGTCACGTCAGCGACGGCCCAAGCGGCAACGCACGCAAGCACGCAAGTACTACCGCCCTGGTCGTGGTGTACAGTCCGTACCACTGCACGGGCTTGCCCATGCGCTATGCCCTCTTCCAAAATAGCCAAGCGCTCGGTCGCCTGCGCAAAGGCCGTTAACGTCAGCTGCACCTTGCCTGCTGGCATGGTGACGTTACGCTCGTACATCGTGGGACTTCTCTTGCCTGTGCAACGCAAACGGGTGCATGCTGTAGCGCCACTACCACGGCATGCACCCGTTTGCGTGCCGAGCAGTATTGCGCGGCACTTTCCTTATTTAGCGGCGGTTTTCGCCGCCTCCCCGTTCGCCGCTTTCCTGATGACGTCGGCCACAATTTTGGGCTGCGAGATGTAGATGCAATGGCTACCCTTTACTTCCGTCACGTTGGTATTGGAGCGGCTATACATGGTGCGCTGAATAAGCGGATTAATGCTTTTATCCTCCGTGGCTAAGAGGGCATACGTAGGTTTCGTTCGCCAAGCGGCCTGGGTGAGCGGGGTACTAAACGCTTTGGCGTAGAAGGCGCCTTGCGAGGCGGCCATAAACGCTGCTTCCTTTGCACTTAAGTCAGCGCAGAAGCCGGCGTGAAATTTCGCTCGGTCATAGTACACAATACCTTGCGCATTGGGCGGTAACACCCCATTTTCCGGGGCAGGTGGCGCGCTCTGAAACCAGTGCAGGGCCGACTCGCCCTTGTCCGGCTGGAAGGCGGCAATGTAGACCAGGGCCGCTACCTTGGCGTGACTACCAGCCTCCGTGATGACGGCCCCACCCCAGGAATGGCCCACTAAAATGGCGGGGCCATCTTGTTGATCCAACGCTAGGTTTGTCGCAGCTACGTCATCTTCCAGCGAAGTCAAGGGGTTCTGCACCACGGTAACATGGTAGCCGTTTTTAGTTAGCTCTTGGTAGAGGGCTTTGTAGCCCGAGCCGTCGGCAAACGCGCCGTGTACCAGCACTACGTTTTTGACTGTCTGCGCCCAGGTGGTGGCAGGCAAGCCTACTAGGAGGGTCATGGCGAAAATGGAATGGGCCAGCAGGTGAGCTAGGCGGGTGAACTGAGCGGAAAATTTCATGTCCTTTTAAGAGTTAGTGAACATGACAAAGGTCCCATCAGACGGCGCGCTGCGTATTGCCCAGAATTCCCGAAGAATTATAAAAACTTCCCATCGTCCGGTAGCAAGGCTTTGTCCTGACGATACTTCATAGGCGAAACGGCCGTGTGCCGCTTGAAAAAATTGCAGAAATAGGCCGACTCCTCAAAGCCGAGTTCATAGGTGATTTCTTTAACTGACTTGGGCGTGAAGTGCAGCAGCCGTTTTGCTTCTAACAGAATTCGTCCCTGAATTAACTGCAAGGCCGTTTTGTCGCTATAAAGCGCAAAGATGTTGGCCAGCGTTTTCGGCGACTTGTGCAG
>CALMOO010000887.1 GCA_937871705.1 uncultured Hymenobacter sp. | reverse complement strand
GGATAAAGGAGCGCGCCGCCGAGAGTTAGTCCCGCTGCGCGCTGCAAATTTCGTCGCTAAATGGCCCAACTGCGTAAGCTGAGCTACTTTCGGCTAATCGCCCGGTGCTTCTACTCCCACAATTCCCATGAAAAATCTTTTTATCCTGCTAGTTATCAGCACGCTTTGCGTTTGGCGTACTGGCGCCGCCCGCCCGGCTGCCGAGCGGCCAACGTACTTCGAGCTGAAGGTATACCACTTGAAAAATAGCCGGCAGGAAGCGCTGGTTGACAGCTTTTTGCAGCGGCAGTATCTGCCGACGCTGCGCGCGGCGGGCATTCCGACCATCGGGGTTTTCAAACCGATTGGCAACGACACGGCCGCCGACCGCAGAATCTACGTTTTCACGCCCTTTTCGTCCCTCAAGCAATTAGAAAAGGTGAAGAGTGAAACCGCTGCCAAGCTGCAAGCCGCGGGCGGCGCCTACGAGAATGTAGCCTACAACAACCCTGCCTACAGCCGCCTCGAAACCATCTGCATCAAGGCCTTTGATGAAATGACCGCGCTAACGGCCCCCAAACTGGCGGCGCCCAAAAGTGAGCGCGTGTATGAGCTGCGCAGCTACGAAGGCGCCAGCGAAAAAATATTTCGCAACAAGGTGCAAATGTTCAACGCGGGCGGCGAAATCAAGCTGTTCTCGCGCCTGGGCTTTAATGGAATTTTTTACGGTGAGGTAGTTTTTGGGTCCAAAATGCCCAACCTCATGTACATGACCTCCTTCAACAACATGCCCGACCGGGAGGCGCACTGGAAAACCTTTGGCGCCGACCCCGAGTGGAAAAAGCTGTCGGCCCAGCCCGAATACCAGAATAATGTGTCGCACATTGACATCGTTTTTCTGCGCCCTACCCCTTACTCGGGCCTGTAAACTTCGAGCTGCCGATTTTCTGACGTTCTCCCTACCCCCCGTTCTATGCGCAGGTTCACCTTTGCTTGCTTATTCTTTCTGCTCGCCTCGGTGGCAGTGCGGGCCCAATCTACCCCATTGGTGCTGCCGCTCTGGCCCAAGGGCGCCCCTGGCTTTGAGAGCCGGCGCAACGAGCCCGAGCAAGCCAAAGACTACTGGGTCAAGAACATCCACAATCCTTCCATCACTGTTTTCCTACCCCCTAAGGAGAAAGCGACCGGCGCCGCCATAGTC
>CALMOO010000886.1:1915-5551 GCA_937871705.1 uncultured Hymenobacter sp. | reverse complement strand
CGAGGGGCGCGAAGGTATCGGCGCTTTTGCCTTTGGTCCATTGCCCGCCGCGCTCCAGCTGAAAGGCTCGCTCGCTATAGTCGTTGAGGATGGTATAGCCAGCCACGTAGCTCAAGGCCTCATTTTCTGACACATATGAAGCCCGCCGCCCTATGACGAACGCCAGTTCAGCTTCCCAATCGAGCTTGGTGGCATCGCGGGGCAGCACCACGTCGTCGTTGGGCCCACTGATAGCGGACGGAGCTTTGAGAAAGAAAACGGGCTCTTTGGGCACGCCCAGGCCGGTTTCGGCGCCGTGCTGGCGGTAGTTGAGGCCAATGCCTATCAGCTTGGAAGGCCGCGCCACGCAAGGGCCAAACCGCGCCTCAGCGGGGGCGGCCGGGCAGGTGGCCGCGTGGCCGGTGAGCCAGGCGGCGAGGCGAGCCATGCCGTTGGTAGCAAAAAAGGCTTCGTGGTAGTCTTCGCCGAAGGCTGATACATCGAGGTGCTGGCCTTCGGTGGTGAGCACGCCTGGTTTTTCCTGGCCCACGGGGCCGAAGCGAAATAATTTCATGCTGGTTAGTACGAGCGAAAACCGGGAAGGTGTGCCCCTACCCCCCTACTTTACGTTAACCCAATAGTAGTTGAGCAGCGGCGTAAGGCGGAATTTCGGCCAGCCGCTCATTCACACCCAGCTCAAAATCGACGCGCCAGCAGTAGTGCACCAAGCCGTTGGTGAGCAGCAGCAGCGGGGCGCGCATGGTTTGGTTGTAGGTAGCGGCCTGCTGGGCCACGGCCGGCGTGATGGCCACCGTGGGGCGCTTGCACTCCACGAGCAGCAGCGGGCGGCCGTCGGGGCCCAGGGCTACGAGGTCAGTGCGCTTCTGGCGCTGGTTGTAGCGGTGGCCGCGCTCCAGGCTGAGCAAGCCGCGGGGGTAGCCCAGGTGCGCCATCAGGTAGTGAACGACGTGCTGCCGCACCCACTCCTCGGGCGTGAGCACCACGTATTTGCGACGCAATTCATCCCAGATTTCGGAAATATTTGCGGATGTTTGCCTAATTTTGGCATTGAAAGGCGGCAGGTCCAACACTTGCATCACCTCCAAAGGTACTGGCCGGGTTGCCGCATTTCACAGGTTTCAGCCCGCCGTGCCGTCGTACCCAGTTGGGTAGGCGGCTTTTTTATTTTGGCTTGCCTTCTTGGTTACGGCACCGCAACCGCTGCCCCGCCACTTTTTGGCATTCCTTTATTCGCTACTACATAGCTCAGATTCCTACCCACCTACATTCCATCCATTCACCATGAAGACCAAAGAGGATATCGTTAATAACTGGCTGCCGCGCTACACCGGCGTGCCGCTGAACGAGTTCGGGCAGTACATTCTGCTCACCAATTTCAGCAACTACGTCTACATGTTTGCCGAGCAGTTTGGCGTGAAGGTGCACGGCACCGACAAGCCCATGCAGTCGGCTACTTCGGGCGGCATCACCATCATCAACTTCGGCATGGGCTCGCCAATGGCGGCCACGGTCATGGATTTGCTCTCGGCCATTAAGCCCAAGGCAGCGCTGTTTTTGGGTAAGTGTGGCGGACTGAAAAAAACCAAGCTCGGCGATTTGGTGCTGCCCATTGCGGCCATTCGCGGCGATGGTACTTCGGATGACTACCTGCCTAAGGAAATTCCGGCTCTACCCTCCTTCCGCTTGCAAAGGGCTGTGTCGTCGATGATTAAGAAGCACGAGCTCGACTACTACACCGGCACTGTATACACCACCAACCGCCGCGTGTGGGAGCACGACCAAGAGTTTAAAGAGTATTTGAAGCGTGTGCGCGCCCTGGCCGTGGATATGGAAACGGCGACCATCTTCGTGGTGGGCTTCATGAACGACATTCCGCACGGCGCGCTGTTGCTAGTGAGCGATAACCCCATGACGCCCGAGGGCGTGAAAACGGCCGAGTCGGACTCGAAGGTGACGACCGATTTTGTGAAGCAGCACTTAGCCATTGGCATCGATTCACTGCTGGAGCTAAAGAACTCGGGCGAGTCGGTGAAGCACATGAAGTTTGAATAAAACTACCAAATTTGTGGACGATTTTAGGCGGCCCTTTCTCATTCTGAGGAAGGGCTTAGCTTCGCGCTTTGCTGTTTACCCGGAACTTAACGTACCCTTTTGTACTATGCGGCTTGTCTATAAACTTGGGAGTGCCTTAGGCCTGCTGGCAACGATGGGGGTAGGAAGCTGCCAGCCTAAGCGCGAAAAGGTTGATTTACTGGTAACTAACGCTACGGTATATACCGTAGACTCGACGTTCAGCAAGGCCGAGGCGTTTGCGGTGCGTAACGGCCGCTTCGTGGCAGTGGGGCGCACGGCTGACTTGCAGCAGCGCTACCAGGCGGCGCAGACGGTAGATGCGCAGGGGCAGTTTATTTACCCTGGGTTTTACGACGCGCACTGCCACTTCTACCGCTACGCGCTGGGGCTGCGCTCGGCAAACTTAGTGGGCGCTACCTCGTGGGCCGAAACGGTGGGCCGCCTCACGCGGCACCGCCAGCAGCAGCCGGACGCAAGTTGGCTCACGGGCCGCGGCTGGGACCAGAACGACTGGCCCGGCCAACGCTACCCCACCAAAGACACGCTCGACGCGCTGTTTCCGAACGTGCCGGTGCTCATCGCCCGCGTCGATGGCCACGCCGCGCTAGCCAACCAAAAGGCTCTGGACCTGGCCGGCGTCACGGCTGCTACCCCCATCAGCGGCGGTGTAATCGGTCGCGATGCCAAAGGCAAACTCACTGGCCTGCTCGTGGATAATGCGGTGCGGCTAGTGGCTGCTAAAATCCCGGAGCCCAGCCCTGCCGAGGCTAGCGATGCCCTGCTGCAAGGCCAGCAAAACTGCCTGGCCGTGGGCCTCACTAGCCTCGCCGACGCGGGCCTCGATAAGGAGGATATTGACCGCATGGCCGCTATGCAAAAGGCTGGCAAGCTGCACCTGCGCCTCTACACCATGCTCAACCCAACGCCCGAGAACAAGGCATACTACCTGCCTAAAGGACCATATTTTAGTGATAACCTCACTATTAGCGCCTTCAAGGTGTATGCCGATGGGGCGTTGGGCTCGCGGGGCGCCTCGCTGCTGACGCCCTACACCGACCGGCCCGCCGAAAAAGGCTTTTTGCTACAACATCCCGAGTACTACCGCAACCTGGCTAAGGAACTCGCCGCCACTAAGTTTCAGATGAACACCCACGCCATTGGCGATTCCTCGAACCGGCTGCTGCTCGACATCTACGGCGCGGCCCTCAAGGGCCAGCCCGACCGGCGCTGGCGCATCGAGCACGCCCAGGTGGTGAGCCGGGCCGACATGCCGAAGTTTGGGCAGTACCACATTGTGCCGTCGGTGCAGCCCACGCACGCTACCTCCGATATGTACTGGGCCGGCACGCGCCTGGGACCGGCCCGCCTAAAAACTGCCTACGCTTACCAGGATTTGCTGAAGCAGTACGGCCAGGTGGCACTCGGCTCCGACTTCCCGGTCGAGGATATCAATCCGCTCTACGGCTTCCACGCCGCCGTGGCGCGCCAAGACTCTAAGAACTTCCCGGCCGGTGGCTTCCAGATGGAAAATGCCCTAGCGCGCCCCGACGCCCTGCGCGGCAT
>CALMOO010000886.1:0-1905 GCA_937871705.1 uncultured Hymenobacter sp. | reverse complement strand
GCATGACTACCTGGGCCGCCCACGCCGCCTTCGAGGAGAAGCGCAAAGGCCAGATAAAACCCGGCATGCTGGCCGACTTTGTGATGCTGAAAACCGACTTGCTGACTGCGCCGAACGAGCAATTGCGCAACGCGCAAGTGCAGCAAACGTGGATTGGCGGCAAGCAAGTATTTGCGGTAAAGAAGTAAACAAAAACACGTCTGGTCATCCTGCGCTTTGCGCAGGATGACCAGACGTGTTTTTGTTTACTCAATCTGAAGTTAAAACCCGCCTGGCTCGTCGGCACTCGGGCCGTACACGCCGGGCACCGGAATATCGAGTAGGCGCAGGTACACCGTGAGCTGGCCGCGGTGGTGAATGCTGTGGTTGAGGCCCATAATGCGCAGGGCCGCGCCTTTGGGCCGCTCCATGAGCACCTGCTCGCCGCGGCGTAGCTGGAAGTTTTCGGTCAGCTTTTCGTCGCTGCTTTCGCTCAGGGCTTGGCGCAGACTGGCACTGTACTGGTCGAAGCGCGCTAGTAGCTCGGCAGTAGTGGTGGGGCTGGGGCCAGGCCTGGGCGCGGTAGGGTCGAGAAAATCGCGCTCGTTAGCCTGAACAAACAGTTGCTTGAAAGCCAGCAGATTGACAATGTGCGAGGCCAGCTGCCCGAGCTTCATCGACTTGGGGTGCGGCTGGTAGGCGAACTGGTCTTCGGGCACGCGCTCTAGCACGCGGCGCGTGACGGCCAGCTCGTGGTCGAGCTCGGCCAGGATGTTTTGTTGGATAGATGAGGTGTGCATGGGAAAAAGGGGTGGGTAGGCAGGGGAAGTTGTCAACCGCCGCCGGACTAAGCAGTCTGGGGGCGGCTCATCTCGGCCGAGGCCGACGCGGGCGGAGGGGGTAGGACGGCAGCTGGGGCGGAATCAGCGCGCAGCTTCTTGCCACGCAGGCCCAGCAAGAAAATCAGGCCGAGGATGAAGAACACAATCAGGGCCAGGATGCTGTAGCGCATCGAGCCCATAATTTGGTTGATGATGCCGAACGTGGCCGTGCCGATAACGATGCTCAGCTTCTCGGTCACGTCGAAAAAGCTAAAGAACGACGCCGAATTGGGCGTATTCTCGGGAATAATCTTGGAATACGTGCTGCGCGAGAGGCTTTGGATGGCGCCCATGGTGAGACCAATAACGGCCGCCAACGCGAAGAAGCTCCAGCCCGCCTGCACAAAATACCCCGCGATGCAGATAAGCATCCAGATGAATACCGACCAGCTCAGGGCCCGCGTGTTGCCAATGCGCTCCGAGAGCTTGGCAAACAGCCAGGCCCCCGCAATGGCCACTACTTGCAGCAGCAAAATGGTAATAATAAGCTGGCCTTCGGGCAGATGCAGCTCGTCGGTGCCGAAGAGCGTGGCCACGTACATCACCGTTTGCACGCCCATGTTGTAGGTGAAATAAGCCAGCAGAAACTGCTTGAGGTTGGGTAACTGCTTGATTTGGTCCCACACTTTGCCCAGCTCGTGGAAGCCGTTGAGCAGCCAGCCGTGGGTGGCGGCGGGCGCATCAGCCGCCCGGCCCCGGTCGGGGGGGAGGGTGAAGAACGGAATCTGGGCGAAGCCGGCCCACCACAGGCCCGTAAGCAGGAACGAAAGCTGCGCCGCCCGGTCACCGGAAATCCCCACCGCGTCGTGAAACTGATTAATTATCAAGCAAATGACTAGCAGGATAACCGAGCCCACGTAGCCCATCGCAAACCCCTTGGCCGAGAGCGAATCGAATTTCTCCTCGGAGCTGATTTCGGGCAGGTAAGAGTTATAGAACACGATGCTGCCCGAAAAGCCCACCGTGGCAGCAATGAAGATGAAGGTGGAGAGCGTCAGGTTGGCCGGCGAAAAGAAGAATAGCCCCGCGCACGAGGCGGCCCCCA
>CALMOO010000885.1 GCA_937871705.1 uncultured Hymenobacter sp. | reverse complement strand
GGCGCGAGAGCCGCACCCCGCTCAGCACGTTTACTTCAAAGAAGCGCAGCCAGTCGGCATCCGTTATTTCGGCAAATGGCTTGGGCTCGAAAATGCCCACGTTGTTGACCAGAATATCCACTGTAGGCACCTCCCTGAGCAGATTATCTACCTGCGCCGCATCGCCAAAGTCAACGGCTACGCCCCGTACCAGCGCTGTCGGTGTGTGTTGTAAAATGGCATCAGCGGCTGCGGCGATACGTGCTTCGGTGCGCCCGGTGATGATGACGTTGGCCCCTTCGGTCACCAAGCGTTGCGCGATGGCCAAGCCAATGCCGGCCGTGGCGCCGGTGATGAGGGCGGTTTTATTAATGAGTTGGAGGTCCATAAGTATGCACTGGTAATCCAGGGATAAGGATGAGTCCCCTTTAAACTAGCAGGCGGGGTATTTTGATTGCTTGGCCCCGCACACGCCGGCTTTCAGCGCGGTGCAGATGAGGCCGGCGGCGCGGGGCTGAATCTGCACATGTAAAATGCTAGTTAGTAGCTGATTATAAACATGTTACTAGTTGATAAGGGGGTAGGGAATCATGTAGGGCGCTTATAAGCTACAAGCAGCCTGTTATGCTACGCTTGTGCTTTATACCGGTTAGCTCACTAGCTTTGTCTCAACAGTAGTTTGATGAAGCGTCACTTTGAAATTCTGGATGGCCTGCGCGGTACGGCCGCGTTACTGGTCCTCTTTTTCCACCTGCTAGACGGCATATTGCCGTATGCAGCCAACCCTCTGCGGCACGCATATCTGGCCGTTGACTTCTTCTTCCTGCTCTCGGGCTTTGTTATCGGCTACGCCTACGACGACCGGCTGCCCGGCCTCAGTGTCCGCGACTTTTTGCGAGCCCGCATCATCCTGCTGCACCCGCTGGTACTGCTGGCCGTAGTGCTGGGCGCGCTTTGCTACTGGTTCGACCCGTTTGTGGGCTCAACTCAGCACCCAAGCGGCCTGCGTATGGCGCTGATGCTGAGCTTTGGTGCGCTGCTACTGCCCACGCCTAGCAGCAGCTTGCCCAATAGCTGGCTAACCCACCCGCTCAACTCGCCCTGCTGGTCGCTGCTGCAAGAGTACCTCGCCAACATCGCCTATGCACTGGTTGGGTGGCGCCTGGGGCGCAAAGAGTTGATGGCCGCGGTGGGGGTAGCCGCGCTGGCCCTGGTAGCCGCAGCCCTCAAGCACGGGTCTTTGGGCGGCGGTTTTGCCTGGTACTCGTTTTGGATGGCGCCGGTGCGGGTAGCATTTCCATTTGCGGCTGGGCTGATGCTCCACCGCCTGCGGCTGCAGGTGCGCGTGCCTAACGCTTACGCGGTACTCTCGCTGCTGCTGGTGCTGGTTTTCGCGGCCCCGGCTTTCCAGCCCGCCGCGTACTACCAAGTATTTTGCGTATTGGTGATTTTCCCGCTGATTATGGCGGCCGGTGCGGGGGCACACAGCGCCGGGCGGCTCACGGCGCTCTGCCGGTTTTCAGGGCGGCTTTCCTACCCCCTCTACCTCGTCCATTTTCCTTTCACCGCCATTTTTGGGCATTGGGTGAGCGCCACTCATCCGCCGCTTTGGCGAATAGTGCTGGCTATGAGTGTCTTGATAGTTTTCCTTCTCGGTTTGTCCTGGGCCGCCCTGCGCTTCTACGATGAGCCCGTTCGAGCCTGGCTAAGTGCCCGTACCCGCCGAAAGCAGGCGAGCCGACTTATGCAGGCTGCGTAAACAAAAGGGAGTAGCGCTCCTAGCTGCTGTGGCGTTTAGCAAGTAGCTTGGGCACGCTTTGCAGCAACAGCCAGGCAATGGCGCCGCCCACTGCCAGTAGCGGCACGACCGAAGACCGCAGGGGCTGAAAGCGGCTGCGCCCTTTCCGCAGCTCGATGTAGCCTACTGGCGTGAGCGCAACGCCTGCCCCGCCACCGGCCCCCGAGCCGGCTTTTTCATTGGCAGCGGTGCCGCCGCCACCACCGCCCCCGAAACCATAGAAAGCGCGCGCCACCGGAATGATGGTGACCCCGTCGCGCTCGATGGGCTGGCCATAAATAGTCTGGGCGGTGGCTGAGGTACTGAGTTGCTGCCCCAGGCGTTCGAGCAAGGAAAGCGCTGGTTCAGCGGCAGAAGCGGGCGTTGTCATAGGAAAATGAAAGAAAGTGGTGTGCTATA
>CALMOO010000884.1:1566-4932 GCA_937871705.1 uncultured Hymenobacter sp. | reverse complement strand
GGCAAGGGCCGCTGCCCCATCGTGGATACGTGGTGGCAAACCGAAACCGGCGGCATCATGATTTCGGCTATGGCCGGCATCACGCCCAGCGTGCCCGCCCGCGCCGGCCTACCCCTGCCCGGCGTGCAGCCCGTGCTTTTGAACCAAGACGGCTCCGAAATCGAAGGCAACGACCAGGAAGGCTACCTCGCCATTAAGGCTAGCTGGCCGGGCGTCATTCGCACCACCTGGGGCGACCACGAGCGCGCCCGCCAAACGTATTTTCAGCCCTACCCCGGCTACTACTTCACCGGCGACGGCGCCCGCCGCGACGAAAACGGCCTTTACCGCATCATCGGCCGCGTCGACGACGTAATTAACGTGAGTGGCCACCGCTTCGGCACCGCCGAAATTGAGAACGCCATCAACCAAAGCGAATACGTGGTGGAAAGCGCCGTGGTGGGCTACCCCCACGACGTAAAAGGCCAGGGCATTTACGCCTACGTCATTTGCCAAAACGGCCTGCCCGACAACGACCTCGACCGCCAGCGTGTGGAAGGCAGCATCATCGAAGCCGTAGTGGCTGAAATCGGCCGCATCGCTAAGCCCGATAAAATTCAGTTGGTCAGCGGCTTGCCCAAAACGCGCTCGGGCAAAATCATACGCCGCATCCTGCGCAAAGTAGCTGAAGGCGAAACCACTAACCTCGGCGACACCACCACGCTGCTCGACCCGCTGGTGGTCGATGAGATTTTGGCGGGTAAGAAGTAAGAACGCTGCCTCTCTAAACTCAGGAATACAGTTGCCCGGTTCGTAGCTAATAAGCTGCGTATCGGGCAATTTTTATAAATAAGTGCTAGAGTTACCTTGGTAATTGGGAGGCGGCTGGCAGGCCACCACCTAAGCGCACTTTTATCCAGGGCTGAAATTTTATTTCTAATAAATAGCTGCTGGCAATTACGAGCAGCAGGTCAAACGCTAACCGAATACTAAAAGTAAAAGCTGAGCCACTAAAAGCTATAATGTGCGACAGTAGAATACTTAGGGGAAAATGAATAGTATATATTCCGTAAGAAATAGCTCCAAGTTTTAAAAGCCAAGTTGGTAGTAAATTATTGAATACAGGCTGGGGCCGATTATGGGCAATAAGCAACAAACCAGTGCCCACAGTAAAAAACAGAATGGGTAGGAGCAGGCGGTAAGTTTGCCAGTAAAATAGGCCGTGTTTCAGAATGATGTATGTAAAAAACACGTAACCTGATAAAATAGTCAAGGCTAGAAAAAACGTGCTTCTTTTGAAGGTATAATTAGCAAAATAGCTAAATAAACAAAAACAGAACGGCCAGTGCATTAAATTAAAAAATGGAATACTAGGCCCATGCGGACCCGCAATGTGAAAGGCTAGGGCGTTCTCCAAATACTGCACGCCCACCATAAATGGGTTTAAGGATTCGTACCCTAAAAACAGAAATAGCAAGCCACTTAATAAATACCGAGAAGCATAGCGCCTGCGAAGATGAGCCGACTGCGCCAGCCATAGCCCGCTGGCCCAGAATACAAACCCAAAACAATAAGAGCTAAGTAAGGGCAGCGGCAGCAGGGTGCCAAAAATAAGCCCGAATAGTACCCCTGCAATACCAACCCAGCCCGCTCGCCAGCCCAAGGCTGAGATTGGAATAAAGGCTAAGTAGTACAGCACTTCATAATTAAGTGACCATAATGGATTATTCTCAAAAATGTAGGGCGCCGCCGAGTTTTGTAGAAATAGAAAGTTGGCTACGATAGTAGGCAGGGGGTAGGGCTGCTCGATAGCAAACAGTGTCAGGAGTAAGCTGATAAAATAGATGGGATAGAGCCGAACTAAGCGTTTGCGCAAGTAGGGGCCAATGGTGTGCCAGGTGAGAGCTTGTGGGTTGGCCAGGCCAATAACATACCCGGACAAGATGAAGAAAAGCAAGACGCTAGAATGCCCCGGTAGTGGGTTTAGCCAGCTGGCAGTGGGCGTGTAGGCAGGGTCTAAGCTGAACTTATTGATGAGCACATGGTGGAAAACGACCACAAGCGCCGCAAACCCTCGCAACGCTTCTAGATTCAACTCAAACTTGTGACGAGCGACCACTGGCGTTGCGGCCGGCGGGGTGGTTTGTAAAGAAGCCAAAGGCAAGAAGGGAAACTTGGGTAGGGTAAGGCAGTAGCTAAGGTAGAAGTAGTAGAGGCGGCGTTCTTACTTTTGGCTCCCTCGACTTTCCCTACTCCCTTAATGAGCACAGACTCTCTTTTTCGCCTCGACGGCAAACTTGCGCTCGTAACGGGCTCTAACCGGGGCATCGGTCAAGGCATGGCTCTGGGCCTGGCCGAAGCCGGCGCCGATATCATTGGCGTGTCGGCCACGATGCCGGCCGATGGCGGCGAAACCGGCCGGCAGGTGCGGGCGCTGGGCCGGCAGTTCCACGCCTACCAGGCCGATTTCAGCCAGCGCGCCGCCGCCAACGCTTTCACAGAGCAAGTACTGGCCGATTTTGAGCGCATTGATATTCTGGTGAATAATGCCGGCACTATCCGCCGCGCACCAGCCGCCGAGCACTCCGACCAGGATTGGGACGACGTGCTAGCCATCAACCTCGACGCGCCTTTCCGGCTGGCCCGCGCCATCGGCGGCCGTATGCTGGGGCAGGGGAGTGGCAAAATCATCTTCACGGCCTCGCTGCTCACGTTTCAGGGCGGCATCAACGTGCCCGGCTACGCGGCCAGCAAAGGCGCCATCGGCTCGGTAGTGAAGGCGCTGGCCAACGAGTGGGGGGGTAGGGGCGTGAACGTGAACGGCATTGCGCCTGGCTACATCGCCACCGACAACACCGAGGCCCTCCGCCAAGATGCCGACCGCTCGGCCAGCATCCTAGGCCGCATCCCGGCCGGTCGCTGGGGCGAACCCGCTGACTTTAAAGGCCCGGTAGTGTTCCTAGCGTCCGAAGCCAGTGCCTACGTCCACGGCACCATCCTGACCGTAGACGGCGGCTGGATGGGCCGCTAAGCCACCCCCAACCACAATCCTCAGTAGTCACCTCCAAAGTCAGTCAGCCCGCCGCAGGCGAGCGTATCTGCGAAATCTGTTAAATCCGTTAAATCTGCGATTTATGAAACAACGCTTTGCCATTGGGCCCCGCGAAACGGCTGGCCTGAACACCGCCGGCCTGCGCGAACACTTTTTGATTGAAAACATCTTCGTGCCCGGCAGCATCGAGCTGACTTACACTCACTACGACCGCATGATAGTGGGCGGCGCGCAGCCCCTCGAAACGGCCCTACCCCTGCCCAACCCCGGCAACCTCAAGGCAAACTATTTCTTGGAGCGCCGCGAGCTAGGCGCCCTGAACGTGGGCGGCGCTG
>CALMOO010000884.1:0-1556 GCA_937871705.1 uncultured Hymenobacter sp. | reverse complement strand
CCTACGAGCTAGGCAACCAAGACTGCCTGTACGTTGGAAAAGGCAGCCAGCAAGTAGAGTTTCGCAGTGTGAGTGCCGCCGAGCCGGCCAAGTTCTACCTGCTCTCAGCCCCGGCGCACAAGGAATACCCAACAGCGCGCCGCACACAAGCCGAAGCCACGCCCGTGGAGATGGGCGCCCTCGAAACCGCCAACCAGCGCACCATTTACAAGTACATTTTCAATGAAGGCCTACCCAGCTGCCAGCTCGTAATGGGCCTCACGCAGCTCAAGCCCGGCTCCGTTTGGAACACCATGCCCAGCCACGTGCACGACCGCCGCATGGAGGCATACCTCTACTTCAACCTGCCCCAAGGCCAGCGCGTGCTGCACCTGCTGGGCGAGCCGCAGGAAACGCGTCCGCTCTGGGTGAGCAACGAGCAGGCCATTCTGTCGCCGCCGTGGTCTATCCACACCGGCTGCGGCAGCAGCGCCTACGCCTTCATCTGGGGCATGGCGGGCGAAAACCTGGAGTACACCGACATGGACCCTGTAGCCCTGGCCGACTTACGCTAACCGAGGGGGGTAGGGCCAGGGGAATACTTATAATCGGCTATTGATAAGCAGCTTAGCTGTTAGTGTAGCTTTTGCAGATTTATACCCAGATGGCTCGCCCTACCAGGAGAATACAACTGCTATTATCCGGCAGCTGAATGGTAAGCGGATTTCACAGGCTAGCGGCAGGACGCAAAAATAATTAAGCTTCATTTTTGTACTATTATAAGTATAAATTGGGTCCTTATGTTACCGTTTATTGTAGAGCTTCTTCTGTTTTCAGAAAAAGCTTTTTAATTGAATGAGCAGGTTTTAAGCCATTGAAAGTACCAGGAGCCAAAGCAGATGTTAAGCGCTACCTTCGCTTTTCGTACGCTATAGTGGCCTTATATGATTGTTTGTACTGTAAGCAGATATATAACTAAAATAAGTTTGGTATTGCTCGCGCTGCTGAGTGCCTCCGCTGCAACTGCCCAAACACGCTGGTCCCGGGACGAGGGCGGCGCCGGCAATGATGAAGCGCAGAGCATTGCCCTCGACCCTGCTGGCAACGCCTACCTAGTGGGGCAGTTTGGGGGTAGCGCTAAGTTCGGGAACATCACCCTCGTAGGTGTAGGTAGCTACAGCAGCTTTCTGGTGAAGTACGATGCGCAGGGCGTTGCCTTGTGGGGGCAGGTAGCCAACGGGGCTGCAAGTTTTAGTGATACGGCGGTCGATGCCGACGGCAATGCCTATGCAGTTGGCTCCTTTAGCGGCAGCGTGAGCATAGGTGGCCAGACGCTTACCAGCCTGGGCAATTTGGACATGCTGCTCGTTAAGTATGACGGGCAAGGAAAGCTGCTTTGGTGCCGGCAGGGGGGTAGCCAACCTGGCAGCCGGCTCAGCGGCGCCCGATTGGCCATCGACAAGCAGGGCAATGCCTTCGTGACGGGTACCCTAAGCGGCATGGCCATGTGGGGTGGGGGCTCCGTGACGAGTGAGTCGCCTGAGTGCATGTACCTTATGAGCTATGGTGTGCAGGGC
>CALMOO010000883.1 GCA_937871705.1 uncultured Hymenobacter sp. | reverse complement strand
ACCTGCACCTCAACAACTACCAGGCAACCCGCCTGCGCGCCATCAACGCGGAGAAAGTAGCCAAACTCGATGCCATTGAGCGCCAGTATGCGCGCAACCCCAAGCAGGTAGAAGAGCAGTCAAAAACCGTCGCCCACGAGCGTGACCAGGAGTTCCAGGCCATTCTCTCGACCGACCAGTACACCAATTACTTCGACGCCCGCAAGCGCTACGCGCAGGTTGATAAAGATTATGCCAGCTCGGCCTCCTCGGCCATCCTCGTTAATTCTATCCAGAACCCGGCGCCCGTTCGGGCCAATGACGCTACTATCGGGCCCGCCAAAAAGGACGCTCGCCGCCCCGAACCACTGGGCCGCACTATGCGCCAATAATAGGCCTGTATTCTTATTGTTAGACTATAAAAAAGGCTTCTCACTGCAGTGAGAAGCCTTTTTTATATCGGGTTTGAGCAGCTTACCGCCGGGCGCCTATACGATTGAGGTAGGGCGGTCGTCCTGGCCTTGCTCCTCGAGGTAGTCAGTTAGCTCCTGGCAGAGGGCCCGCATTTTCTCAGCCATTTTACGGTCGCTGGTAGCCGTAATGATAGTTTCGGCCATCGAGCCGATGGTGTCTACCACAAAATACTTCATCGCATCGGTGGGCATATCCTTAGTCCACAAATCAATTTTCATCGTGCCGTCGGCGTTGCGGTCCCAAATGGAGATATTGATAGCTTTAGCAAAATGGATATCATCTCCAGCGTCGGTAGCCTGCCAGCTGATAGCTTCGGGCACTTTTTGGTCGTCCAGCGCGATGCTAAAACGTATTTCAGATTTCTTCATCACAGATTTAACGGATTTAACAGATTTCGTGGATACGCCTGCTTTGCAGGCTGAATACGTTAGCGAAATCAATAAAACATACTACTACTTGTTTCTCTACGTGTGCAGCACACGGCAAACATCCGCGTGGTCTGCCTGCAAAGCAAGCGTATCCACGAAATCTGTTAAATCCGTTAAATCTGCGGTTTAGACATAATTGTTCAGCATTACTGGCATCACCAGCATGAGGATGCTCTCGTTTTCATCGGCCTGCGCCGGCATTAGCAGGCCCGCACGGTTGGGCGTACTCAGTTCTAGGGTAATATCTTCCGAGTCGATGTTGCTCAGCATTTCGAGCAGGAAGCGGGCATTGAAGCCGATTTCCATATCCTCACCGTCGTACTGGCAAGCCAGCGTTTCCTTGGCTTCGTTGCTGAAGTCCAAGTCTTCGGCCGAAATTACCAGCTCGGAGCCCGTGAGGCGCAGGCGCACCTGATGGGTGGTTTTGTTGGAGTAGATGCTGATGCGGCGCACCGAGTTTAGCAGCTCGGACCGGTTGATAGTCAGCTTATTAGGATTACTAACCGGAATAACGTTCTCGTAGTCGGGGTAGCGCTCGTCGATGAGGCGGCACACCAGCCGCATTTGGTTGAACGAGAAAAAGGCGTTGCTCTGATTAAATTCGATGTGCACCGGCGCAGCCTCGGAG
>CALMOO010000882.1:3486-9542 GCA_937871705.1 uncultured Hymenobacter sp. | reverse complement strand
CTCTTCGGCAGCGCCAGTACGGCCCGAATAATTAATTCTACGTTTTCCCGTTCGTTGTATGTCGGAATCAAGACCAATCCAGCGGTCGTAGTACTCATCGCCGGCAAAGATAAGAAAGGTGAGATGGTGAGGTGATGAGCAGCGGAGTGTCAAACAGAGGCGGCATGGTGGTACTAAGTCCGGCTGGCGCCGCCAAATGAAGCAAAAGGCGAGAAAAGGTTGCGTAAAGCAGCTTGCCAGGGCAGCCTTAACGTGCCGCCTCACCTTGGGCCAGCTCTCCGCTCAACTGCCGCGCATAGCGTACGCAGTCGGGCACGCTTACTCCGGCCTGCCAGTTGGCTACGGCCACAATGCCGTGGGCCGCTAGGGGGGCCAGGGCCGCCCGAGCCGCCGCTAGGTGCTGGTCGAACTGCGGGACGCTGCGGGGCCAGTAGTAGCGCCCCTGCCAGCGCGGCTCGCCCACGATGCCATAGAGCCGGCTTAGTTCCTGGTGCACAGCCGCAAGTTGGGCTGCCTCCGGCTCCTGCGCTTGCCGGGCAAACTGCGCGCCGCCCACGAAGCTGGTAAAAAGTACCTGGCCCGCCGGCACCCGGTCGGGAAAGAGCGAGCTAGTCCAGATAGCGCCCGCCGAGTACGTGCCTTCCACCTTCGGATTAAGCGCCCCGAAGCCGGCCAACGGGTGCGTGACGGCGGCTCGGTCGTAGGCCGAGTATACCAGCGTCATGGGGGGGTAGCGCACGGCAGCCAGTGCCTCGGCCGCCGCAGGGTGCAGCGGGCTCAGCAGCTCGGCGGCGGCGTAGGCGGGCAGGGCCAGGGCCAGGTGCGAGTAGGGGAGGACTGCTGGCTGGGAACCACTAGTTGCTAGAGCATACTGCTGGTGAGCTGTTTGGTTGATGCCAGTCACTGTTTGGCCGGGGTGGTAATGCGTCAGCCTAGCAGCGAGAGCGTCGGTCAGAGCTTGTACGCCGCCGCGCAGTGTAATAGTGCGGCGCCTACCCCCCTTGCCTTTTTGAGTAGCCGCAAACCCGCGCAGCACCGACCCATGCTGCTGCTCTAGCGCAGCCAACTGCGGAAACGTGAGGGAAAGTAGCAGCTCCCGCGGGTCGCCAGCATAAATGCCCGCCACAAACGGATTAACGGCGTAGTCAACTACTTCGGCTCCAAAGTGGCGCTCAAAAAAACCGGCAATAGTTTCGCCCGGCACGGGTGGCGCGGGCCGACGCAGCAGCTCACGCAGCAAGCCCAGCTTGGTTTTTAAGCTAAAAAAACGACTCGCCAGCAGCGCCGGCGGCGAGCCAGGTAGCACCTGGTATCGGCCGCCTCGCAGCACGTAGCGCTGCTGGCTGACGGCCGCGGCCTCCTGAATGTGGCCGTCAAGGTCCAGCTCGTGCAGTAATTCTTGCAACTCACTGCTCAACAGCAAGGAGTTGGGCCCCGCCTCAAGCTGGTAGCCGCCTGCCTGTTGGGGCGAGAGCAAGTTGCCGCCCGCCCGGTCACTGGCTTCAAACAAGTCGTAGGCTACCCCCGCTTTTTGCAAGTAATAAGCCAGCGTGAGCCCCGTAAGCCCGCCGCCGATAATGGCAATACGCATAATTTTTAGCGGTCAGCTAGTGGCTGCCGGCTGGTAACTTTGTTCTGAATATAGGTGGAAAGCTACTAGCTGGCAGCCACTAGCTGACCGCTATACCCATGAACCAAGCCGTATTTCTGGACCGCGACGGGGTCTTAAACCAAGAGCTGGGCGACTACGTCTGGACGCCCGAGCGCTTCCTCATCGTGCCGGGCGTGCCCCAAAGCCTGGCTCGCCTCAAAGCGGCGGGCTACTACCTGGTAGTAGTAACCAACCAGGCTGGCATTGCTAAAGGCCTCTACACCCGCGCTGATGTGCTGGCCTGCCACGAGCTTTTGCAGCAAGCCTGTGGGCACGTGCTCGACGCGCTTTACTTTGCCGAGAATCACCCTTCCGTGAGCGAGTCTATCTTCCGCAAGCCCGATTCAGGAATGCTTGAAAAGGCTATCGCTCGCTTTCAGCTCGACCCAGCCCGCAGCTGGATAGTCGGCGACCGCGCGCGCGACCTCCAAGCCGGGGCCCGCGTTGGGGTTCGTGGTATCTTGGTGGGGCACGCTGAGCAGGCCGCTTACGCGCCTCGCGTGGCCGATTTGGTGGCGGCTACCGAGCTAATTCTGCAAGAGAAAGTGCACGCCGTACAGGCGCCACGCTACTCGTAGAAAGACTCTAGCGCCTCGCGCAGGGTAGGGTATTCAAAGTGAAAGCCCTGGCTCAGTACCTTGTTGGCACTCACGCGCTGCGAGCCTAGAATAATCTCGCTCATTTCCCCCATCGCCAGCTTCAGGCCAAAGGCGGGCACCTTGGGTAGCAGCAGTGGCCGGTGCATTACCTGCGCCAGCGTTTCGGTAAACTCCTGGTTGGTAGCTGGGTTCGGCGCCACCGCGTTGTACTCGCCCTGCCAGCGCTCGTCCTGGAGCATCTGCTCCAGCAGGTGGCACAGGTCGTCCAGATGAATCCAGCTCATGTACTGCCGGCCCGAGCCCAAAGGCGCCCCTGCCCCGTAGCGCACGGTTTTCGCAATGGGTACCAGCGCGCCACCTTCGGGGCTGAGTACAATGCCAATGCGGGGTAGCACTACCCGCGCCTTATGAGCCCCAACGGCCCGGGCCGCCGCTTCCCATTGCAATACTACATCGGCCAAAAAATCATCGGCTGGTGCGGCAGTCGGCGAGTTCTCGTACAGTAGTTCCTCGCCGCGGTCGCCGTAAATACCAATGGCCGAAGCCGATAACAGCGTGCGCACGTGGTGGCCTGGCTTGGCCAGTTCGCGTTGCAGCAGCTCCAAGCCATCGAGGCGGCTGCGCAAAATCTCATGCTTGCGTCCAGCGGTCCACTTACCCTCTGCCACATTACTACCCGCCAGATTCACGATACAGTCGGCGTAGGGCACAGCGGCAGGGTCGATGGTGCCGCCCTGCGGGTCCCAGCCAAACAGGCGGAAGCGGCTGCTGCGCTGCGGCTCGCGCGTGAGCAGCGCTACCTCGTGGCCCCCATCAATGAGGAACTCGGCCAGCCGTTGCCCTATCATGCCGGTGCCACCAGTAATGAGGATTTTCATAGACCGTTTTTCGCTGGTTGTTTGTCGTTTATCAGATTTGCTGACCTATTAGAACTGCTGTCTTTCTTATGAAACAACAAAAACAAACTGCAGAAAAAGACTATTTCCCTATTTGCCGCAGGAATTCAGCCCTCAACTCACTGTCCTCTAAGAACTTGCCACCGTATTCGCTTGTGAGCGTAGAGCTACTGGTGTCGTTTACGCCGCGGCTCATCACGCAGAGGTGGTCGGCTTCGATGAGCACAGCCACGTCGGGCGTGCCGAGGCTCTGGCGCAGGTGCTCGGCTATCTGGCGCGTTAGGCGCTCCTGCACCTGCGGCCGCCGCGCATAGTATTGCACCACCCGGTTAAGCTTGCTGAGGCCAACTACATGCTTGCCAGGCAGGTAGGCCACATGGGCCTTGCCGATAATTGGCACGAAGTGGTGTTCGCAGCACGAAAACAAAGTAATGTCGCGCTCGACCAACATTTGCTGGTATTCAAATCGGTTCTCAAACAGCCGTACCTCGGGCCGATGCGCAGGGTCTAAGCCCTTAAACCACTCTTGCACAAACATTTTCGCAACGCGGTGTGGAGTGCCGGCCAAGCTGTCGTCGGTCAGGTCGAGTCCTAGCTCGTCCATAATCGCCCGAAAGTGGCCAGTAATGGCTTGTATCTTCTCTTCATCGGGCCGCGCGAAGGCATCGGGGCGCAACGGCGTGCGCAGGCCCGGCGGCAGCTGGGCATCTGGGTGGTCTGTTCCGGCCAGCGGGTTAGGCTCCTTGTCCATCATATTCTACAAAATTACGGTCCGTCTCGAAGAGCGTGACCGCCAGCTTCAGCGTGGTTGGCAGCGCAGCTCGTAGCCGGTGCCAAATAACGACGGCAATATTTTCAGCCGTTGGGTTTAATGTCCGAAAATCTTCGGTATCCAAGTTCAGGTTGCGGTGGTCGTAGCGATTGAGTACCTCTCGCTTAATGATGTCGCTCAAAGCCTTCAGGTCGAAAACATAGCCCGTTTCCGGGTCAACTGGCCCTGTGAGACGTACCTCCAGATTATAGTTGTGACCGTGGTAGTTCGGGTTATTGCATTTGCCAAAAACCTGCTGGTTGCGGGCCTCATCCCAAGCAGGATTGTGCAGTCGGTGAGCCGCATTAAAATGCTCGGCACGGCAGATGGTTAGCTGGGACATAGATTACTTAAACTGCTCCCTACGGCTTTTGTTCGCAGGGCGAGGGGGGTAGGAAAGCGTAACGAATGGTATTTAAATAATAAAAAATCGGACTTACTAAGAAAAATTATAATTTGTTGGTTTTGGCCGTCAGAAACCACTTAAATTTGGCTGTTCGTAAAATCAATCGCGACACTTACCTTTGTTTTATCTCATTTACTACTTCAATTCTTTACCCATTATGAATCGAAAATTACTGCTGGTACTGCTATTAGTATTGGCTGGGCTGCGCGTTTCGGCGCAGCGCTCGCCCGTTGATGAAGCTGATAAATCTATTAATAATATCCCCCGCAAAGGGCAGCAGGTAAGCGTACAGCTCGACAACAAGCGGGTGGAGGCCTCGTGGCTGAAGCGCCTCAACGACCAGTTCCCGGGCAAGGTAAAAAATACCAAAGGCATTCTGACGATGGACGGGGTTGTGATTCCCGAAATTTCGCCTACCCCCATCCGCGTCATCAGCCGCGTAGATGCCCTGCCTACTGGCACTGGCGTGTGGTGGAGCATCGACCTGGGCAATGCCTATTTGGGCCGCGAATCGACGCCCACCCAGTGGAAAGCCGCCGAGAAGTACCTGAAGGATTTTGCCCGCGCTATGTACCGCGAAGACCTGATGGCGCAAATTGCGGACGCTGAAAAGGCGTTGGTTAATTCGCAAAATGGCAACATGGCCGTTATTGAGAAGGCCAATACCATCAAGAAGGATATCGAAAAGAACAAGGCGCGCAAGATAGAGATTCAGCAGATGCTGGCCGCCAACGCCGCTGAATTGCAGCAGTATAATAACATGATTGATACCAACTTGAAGGAGCAGGAAGCCGCTCGTGCCGATATTGTGAACATGCGTGTGGCCCTGGAAGCCGTGAAAGAGCGCATGACCAAGATTGAGTAGTTGCAACGTTATTTTGTGGCTTATGCTAAAGTACGTGTCCTTTTGGCTTTATGCCTGATTATGAAGAAGCTGCCTCCTCGGTTTGGGGAGGCAGCTTTCGTTTTGGCCCATGGTGGAGCCAACCTAAGGCTGAGGCTTTGCGTTGGGAGATGGCAGTAGTCCCTACCCAATACTCCTCTACCAACATGGAAAAGAAAGAAGTGCAACACCAAGTCCACCTGGATGGCGCCGTTAAGCTGCTCACTGGCGATTTACAGGAGGAAGCCGCCAAAGCTGGCCTCGACAACCAGTTGCAACGGTGGATTGAAGACCTAAAAGCAACGCATAACGCCGAGTTTCACCTGCTGATAACTGACTTGCAAGCTCTAAAAGCGCTGCTACATGGTGGCACGTATAATGGCGACCAAGTTGGCCGCCTCCTGCACCAGCTTGGCGGCGAAACTGCCCGTGTGGCGCACTTTGCCGAAGGCAACACGCGTTCGCACGTCGAGAAGCTCAGCGTAGCCCTCATAGCCAGTGCAGGCCAGCTACAAGGCTCTGCTACAACTCCGGAAGAAGACTTGCATAATGATAGCCGCGGCATCGACCGGGCTGATTAATTAAGCATGCTGATTATTAGTTTGTTAGCAGGCACTCGTAATTAATTTACGAGTGCCTGCTTTCGTTTAAACGCCCTTGGCTAAGCGTAGGGGGGTAGGGCAGTACTACATTGAGGCTACTCCAGCTACCTACATCTGATTGTTAAAACTGCTTTTCAGCTCATGAGAATCTTCGTATACTCAGCTTTCGACGAAGCTGCCCGCACGTACTTGCGGCAGCAGCTGCCTG
>CALMOO010000882.1:0-3438 GCA_937871705.1 uncultured Hymenobacter sp. | reverse complement strand
AGTACGGAGTTGATATTTGGTAGTGACCTGCCCTTGAGTCAGCAAAACGCGGCTTTTCAAACGGCCGAAATCCTATTAGGAAATCCGCCCGTGACATGGCTGGCTGCCGGTGCGCCGCTACACCTAAAGTTCTGGCAGCTTGACTCCGCTGGCTTCGAACGCTACCGAAGCGTACAGCTAGCCATCCCGGTGGCTAATATGGGTGATTTTTTCGCCTGGCCCTGCGCCGAAACGATGGTAGCGGGCCTACTGGCTCTTTATCGACGCCTTCCTGAGCTAGTGTAGCTTCAAGCTGCTCAGCAGTGGGTAGGAGCCGAGGTGCGCGGCCGGCTAGACCAGTTGCGCGGCAAGCAAGTTATTATTCTGGGTGCGGGTGCCATCGGGCAGGCCCTTCGACAGCAGCTTACTGGGTTTGAGTGCGCCGTGCAATTGCTAGCTCGCTCCAACCCTCAGGCGCAGCTGCACACTAAGGATGAATTGGCCGCGGCCCTACCCCACACTGATGTGGTAATCAACTGCTTGCCTGGTAGTGCTGAAGCCTTTTTCTCTACCGACCTCATTGCGGCTATGCGCCGAGGCAGCCTTTATGCCAGCGTGGGGCGCGGTAATACGACCGACGAGCCAGCACTTCTGGCAGCGCTGCAAGCTGGGCACCTCGGCGGCGCCGTGCTCGACGTGACAGCCACCGAGCCATTGCCCCCTGGTCACCCACTCTGGACGCTGCCTCAGGTACTTCTTACGCAGCATACTGGTGGTGGCCAGCCGCAAGAAGCAATTGGTAAAATCAACCAGCTTATCCGCAACCTGCAGCGCCTTCACGCTGACCAACCCCTTGAAAACCAAATCATCCTTGCTCAAGGCTACTGAGCAGAAAGCAAAGTTAATCTAGCTGCTCTTTGTACTTAATAGCTTCTTCGTCAGTGAGAACTGTTGCGCCAGTACCACCGTCGGGGAAAAGCAGACGAGCAGTAATTTGACGCAATTCCTCGACGCGCGCCAGCGTGTCAGCTACTGTCGGGTTGGCTTCCAACTTAGCTAGTAGTCCGCTGCTACGTGCCACTTGGAAAAGCTTTTCGAGCACGAAGGGCAATACCCAGCCAGCTACATTGCTCATTAATGCCCCACGCAAGCCCAGGCGTAGTAATAAGCGGGCTGTCATGCGCTCAAGTAGGAGTACGCGAGCAGCGGGTAATGCTTTATCAGTCAGAAAATCAACTACTAAGCGAGCATGACCGTTTCGTATCTCGGCCTGTAGTACTTCTTGCACAGCATCGAACGCACGCTGCACTACCTGGCGGAAGAGAAGGCCTGTTTGTCCGGCACGCTGACTAGCTTGGCGGGCTGCGCCAACTACTTGGCCCGGCAACTTGCCCGGAAATGAAAAATGTTTCATAAACAAGGAAGCACACAAAGAACAGCTAAGCAGCGAGGCTTAGCCTCTGTTGCTGCCTAACTCTATACGGCACTCACAAAATTCAGGCTTTCTACGCAGGCTAGCTTACCTAGCAGTGGTGCAGTTGAGTATTACTTGGTTAATCAGGTAGTCGGCGTGACATCGCTTCTTATCACAACCACGCTGGGCCACTTCTTAATAACCTATAAGGTAGCGACTCTTCTTGCCAAAAACCTTTTTCATTATTTTGAGAATCACTACACAGAAGGTAATATCAACCACAAAGAGGAATAAGAACGTGACAAAATTGTTCTGAAAGTGTACATACCCCTTGTATTCACCTATCGTTATAATGAACAGCAGATAATAGTGCAAGAAGAATACCCCGAAGCTCATATCCGAAATTTCGCCCAGTCGCTGAGGTATGTATTTCTCTGTTTTCCAGAAAACATAAATGAAAGTCCAGCAGAGTAGAAGCTTTTGAATGTATAAGAATTGTTCAAAATATATAATTTGTTCTTTGTTAAATATAATTCCAGCGATTATAGAAGTAAATGTCAGTAAGAGGAGTAGTGGCCAGATTGAGTTAGTCACCTGTAATACCTTGGTGCAATGTCTACTCACAAACATACCAAGCATGTAGACTGATAAATAATGAATAAACGCCAAGTGAATTCGGTAGACTTCTTGGCTCCTAGTAATATATAAGGAAAGTGCAATAAAAGCTGGCAGTAGATAGTATATTCTGCCATCTCGGTCCAGATATACAAAAACAGGAGCTAGCAGATAGTAAAAACAAATCATCGGAATAAACCATAACGGCACTAGGTGTAGTCCCGTCAAGTAATAACTAATGATTTGAACAACAAGAGGTTGGTGTGGAAAGCCAGGAAAAAGGCTCAAAATATCGTCAGAATGGCTCTGAGCTAACACCCGAGCAAAGATGACGGGGGTAGAGACTATCAGATAGGGTGTAATGACGTAGGATAGCTTATTACGCCAATAGGTAGTCTTGTTAAACTTGCCGGATAGGTATTGAAGTAAAAACCCCGAAATAAACATAAATAGCAACGTGCCCCGCTTAATAATGGCGGGCTCGGCGCCAGACTTTAGAATACTGTAGCAATGCAAGGCTACAATAAATAAGATGGCAATTGCTCTAAAATTATGGATATAAGTAAGAAAGGGTCGCTTGGCGAGAGAATCACCAGTTGACTTATTAGGGGCTAATGTCTCAGTAGAGGCAATAATAGACATTTTACTACTATCAGGAGCGAATCAGGTAAATGGCAGTGCGGGTAATGCATAGATACTGTGTCAGACCTGAGACAGATGCAGAAGATGCAAATATCCTTTGCTCTGCAAAGTTTACGTAAAGATAATCAGATTGTTAAGTAAATTTTCTTTTATTAAGTTAAGATTTCAAATTCATGCTATTTTTCAATCATGTTGTTTGTTTTTAGGCTGTCAGTAGTAAAATTATCATTTACATGCTTGTAATAAGCCTAAAATTAAGAGTAATAATTCAATAATCATTGTTGAATGATACAGAACTATAATAGAACATAACTAAGTGCTGTTCACATACCTTTCCTACCTAGATATGTACTTATTTGATATAAATGTATAAAATGCTTATAGCTGTTAAGGGGTAGGGCTATGCCTTTCTGCAGTTGAGACAGCAAAGAACCTAAACTGCTGAGAGTGCTAGAATATACAACGCTGTAATGGTTGAAGGCCTTGAACGCCTGTTTTACGTTTAAGCCGGTATGCGAGCAATTATTATTCAAGCGCCCGGTGGCCCCGAAGTATTAAGGTTAGAAGACAGGCCCCGGCCAGAGCCGGCCGCTAGCCAGGTGTTGGTGCGGGTGCAGGCAGCTGGCGTCAACCGGCCCGATGTGTTGCTGCGCCAAGGCAAATATCCCGGTAGCCGCGAGGTAGCTGGCGTAGTGCCGGGCCTCGAAATAGCCGGTATTGTTGAAGCATGCGGGTCGGGCCCCGCCCTTTGGCAACCCGGCGATGCTGTGTGTGCACTGCTGGCCGCT
>CALMOO010000881.1 GCA_937871705.1 uncultured Hymenobacter sp. | reverse complement strand
CTGCTACCCCATACTTTTTGGCCAACGCGCGCAAGGCCTCGGGGTAGCTGCTACCCTCCACGTCCATCACAAACTGGATGACGCCCCCGGCCTTGCCACAGCCGAAGCATTTATATAAGCCTTTGCTCGGGTTCACCGAAAACGATGGCGATTTTTCGTTGTGAAACGGGCAGCAGGCCCAGTAGTTCTGGCCTTGGCGCTTGAGCTGCACGTAGTCGCCCACCACCTCCAGGATGTCGGCAGTGTGGATAATCTGGTCAACGGTTTCTTTGGGGATGCGGGCCACGGGTTCTGCTTAGAACTTCAAATTTACACCCGCGCCGGAGCGCGCCCCCAGCTGCACTGCTTTGCACCTGTCATCCTGAGCTTGCGAAGCACCCTCCGACGCAGGCTGTCATGGCTACTACTAGAACGTAAAAAGGTGCTTCGCAAGCTCAGGATGACAGGCAGCAGTGAGCCGCAACGCTGGCGCGTACAGTCTTACTAACTTTTAGTGGGTCGCTTTGGTTAAATCAGTCCTTATTCTTTGTGTATTACTAATGACAGATTCTCCTAAGCAGGTTGCCTTTTCCGTGTTGGATTTGGCACCCATCCTTGCCGGCGCTACCCCCACCGATACGTTTCGCAACAGCCTGCACCTGGCGCAAGAGGTCGAAAAGCTGGGCTACACCCGCTACTGGCTTTCCGAGCACCACAACATGGCCAGCGTAGCTAGCTCGGCCCCGGTGGTGCTGATTGGCTACATCGCGGGCGGCACTACTACGCTGCGCGTGGGCTCGGGCGGCATCATGCTGCCCAACCACGCCCCGCTGGTGGTGGCCGAGCAAATCGGCACGCTGGCCTCGCTCTACCCCGGCCGTATCGACCTGGGCCTGGGCCGCGCTCCCGGCTCCGACCAGCTGACGGCCCAGGCCATCCGGGGCAGCCGCTTTGGCGGGGCCCAGGATTTTCCGCGCGATATTCAGCAGTTGCAAACCTACTTTTCGGCCGCCAATAGCACGGCCGCCGTGCGGGCCATTCCGGGCGAAGGGCTGGAAGTGCCCATTTACGTGCTGGGCTCCAGCACCGACAGCGCCTACCTGGCGGCGGCTATGGGCTTGCCCTACGCCTTTGCCAGCCATTTCGCGCCGGGCCAGCTGCTGCCTGCCCTGGAGATTTATCGCCAGAATTTTCGGCCTTCGAAGGCGCTTGCTACCCCCTACGTTATTGCCTGCATCAACGTGATAGCGGCCGATACCGATGCGCACGCCGCTTACCTCTCGACTTCGCTGCAGCAGTTTATGCTGGGCGTTATTTCGGGTCGCCCGGCCCCGCTCCAGCCGCCCGTCGAGTCGATGGCGCCGCTCTGGGCTCCTGCCCAGCAGCACGCCGTGCAGCAGATGTTGGCGTACTCTTTCGTGGGTGGGCCGGCTACTTTGCAGCAAGACTTGCAGGAGTTTATCCAGGAAACGCAGGTGGATGAGCTGATGGCGGTTTCCAATATCTTCGACCAAGAGGCGCGGGTGCATTCGTACCGGCTCTTCGCCGAGGCGCTACAAGCCGTTGCGCAGCCGCAAACGGCGCGTGAGTTGGCCTTGCGCTAATCAACAAACCCAGCCAACAGACGCCAAGCGGCGCCGGCTACCCTGGGGTAGTCGGCGCCGCTTCGTTTTAACCAAGAATTAATCTTCTAGCAGCATCCTGCTGACAAGCTCGACCGTACAGCAAGTTCATTAATACTTCATTTTTGTGTTGGCTATGCTGCCTGCTGCTTCTTGTTGCTATGCGCTTCTACTTCTGCTAGTAACTGGCTGCGGCAATAAACCCGATGGCACGCCCTACGGCGTCAACCCGGCCAAGCACCCCGACCGTCATCCTAAGACGGCTGCTGACAGTATGCGGCTGCGTACCTCATTTAAAGGCAACAAGATACCGAAAGCAGCCGAGCTTAACGCTATTACGAATGGCGCGCGTTCGGGCCTGCCCATGGAACAACTCTCGCAGGACGCGCCGGTGCAATAAGGCGGCCTAGTCCACCGCTACCGAGCGCGTGCCGGCGTAGTAATACAGTTCGGCGCGCGCTTTTTCGTAGCTGGCGCGCAGGCTTTCTTGCTTGATGCGCAGCTCGATAAGCTTGCTTTCGCGGGCATTGATGAGGAAAATGGTGCTCTCGCCCAACTCAAACTTTTGCAGCTCAGATTGTAGCAGCTTGCGCTGGTTGGCTACCGTTTGGGCTTGCAGCGTGAGCTGCTGGTCGTAGGCTTGCAACGTATTATACACCGTGCTCACCTGCGTGGCGATGGTGCGCTGGCTCTGCTGTCGCTCCAAGGTGGTTTCCTGCACTTGAATGCGGGCGTACTGCAGCTTGCCACGCTCGGCCCGCAGGAAGAGTGGGAAGGCAAAATCGACCCCCACTTTGTGGTTATCCCAGCTAAAGCCGTAGTACCCTGGCACTTCGGAACGGTAAAAATTGCCCTGGCTGATGAGGGTACCGCTCACGTTAATCTTAGGCTTGAGCAGCTCGCGGCGGTAGCGCTCCTCCACGCTAAGCTGGTTGATTTTGGCGCCCAGCTTGAGCAAGGTGGGGTGGTTGCTGGCCGCTAGGTC
>CALMOO010000880.1:4205-7984 GCA_937871705.1 uncultured Hymenobacter sp. | reverse complement strand
GTGTCGTAGATAGTGAACGAGCGGGGGTAGCCAATTTTATCGGCCTCCGAGCGCAGGATTTTAGCAAAAACTGAGTGGAAAGTGCCCATCCACAAGTTCTTGGCGTTGGGGCCAACTACCTTCTCGATACGGGCGCGCATCTCCTTGGCCGCCTTGTTGGTAAAGGTGAGCGCCAAGATGTTAAACGGGTCGACGCCCTGCTCCAGCAAGTGGGCGATGCGATAAGTGAGCACGCGCGTTTTGCCCGAGCCGGCACCCGCGATAATCATGCAGGGGCCTTCCGTTTGAAGCACGGCGGCGGCCTGCGAGGGATTCAAAAGAGCGTTATAATCTAAAGCCATACGAAAAGGCCGCCCCGCAGGCGGCTAGCAGACAAAGATAAGTTGGGAGGGGGTAGGGCGGTATCTTTGTGCTATCCTTTTTGGCAAGCGGGCGGCTGCCTACCCCCTCCTTGCGGCAGCATGCTACACAGCATATGCGAGGTGCCGAACTATCTTGACTTACAACCGCTTTCTACCGCTTATAGATTCAGTAAGCTCCCATGATTGTTATCCAAAATACCGTTATATCCGAGGACGTAGCCGAAAAATTCTTTGTTTGCAACCTCGGCGCCTGCAAGGGGGCCTGCTGCGTGGAGGGCGACCTGGGCGCGCCGCTAGAGTTGGCCGAGCTAGAGATTCTGAAACAGGAATACCCGAAGATTGAGCCGTTTCTGACCGAAGCCGGCAGGCAAGCCATTGCGCAGCAGGGCTTGTACATCGAAGACTGGGAGGGCGACTACAGCACCACGACCATCAACGACCGCGAATGCGCCTACGCCCTCTACGACCAGCAGGGCATTCTGAAATGTGGCATCGAGCAGGCGTATTTAGCCGGCGCCACCGACTTTAAGAAGCCGATTAGCTGCCACCTGTACCCGATTCGCGTTACGAAGTACGAAGGCTTTGAGGCGCTTAACTACGACCGCTGGGATATCTGCTCGCCGGCCTGCTCGTTTGGGGCCAAGCTGGGCGTGCCGGTCTACCAGTTCTTGAAAGAGCCGCTGGAGCGCAAGTACGGCGCCGACTGGTACGCCGAGCTAGCCCGCGAGATTGAGCAGCCCACCGCGCAGCAGGGGGGGTAAGGACACAAAAAAACCGGCTGATGAGCCGGCTTTTTCGTCAATGAATAAGTAGGCATATTTTGTGCCAATCTATGTGCTGGGCTCCTTAGTTTGGCACCCACACCGACCAGCTGCGGCCCTGCACCGGGAAGTTGCCGTAGCCATTGGCGTCGGTGATGATAGTGCCGCCGTAGTTGCCCGTTTTGTCGGTGAGGGTAGCGTTTTTGAACGGCGACGTAATGCCCTTGGTGCGGGCGCCGCTGCCATCGTTTAGGATGAGCATCAAGCCTTTATGGGTACTGTCGCCGGCCCGCGAGTAGGCGTAGTAGTCGGCATCGTCTACGCTGGTGTACTCGTAGGAGGCGCCGTAGGCGTTGGCCTTGCGGACGAGGTTCAGGGTCTTAATCTGGGCGCCGAGGCCGTATTCGTAGTAGTCTTTGTAGAAAATGCAGGGGTAGCCTTTCTCTCGGGTCAGGATGTAGGCGTAGGCTAGCATCTTGAGGTTGACGACGGGCGAGTTGAGGCCACCCGGCGTGTCGGTGTCGTGGTTATCGACGAACGATACCGACAGCGGCCCGTTAGCTTCGGTAAAGCCCGCGAACTCCAGCCCGCGCATGTCCCAGGAGCCGTTGCCGTCGCTCATGGCCTTGAAGGTGTAGTGCAGCGGCACGTCGAAAAGGCTCGTGCGCCCGCCCGTAGCCGAGGCGTAGTTGTTCATATCCGTGAGGTTCGCAAACCACGCCTCGCTCACGGCAAAGCGCCCCGAACTGCCCTTTACATTGTCGAGCCAGCTATTTACGAACGACGTGAGCATGTGCTTGGTCGCGTCGAGGCGGTAGCCATCCAGGTTGAGGGTCGTGGTCATCCAATTGCCCCACTTAATGGTTTCGTTTACCTGGTTTTGGTCGGCGTAGCGGATTTCGGAGCCCAGCAGATTATCGTAGGCCTGGCCGTTATCATAGGGCTGAAAATCCCAGGCATTCCACTGGTACCAGCCGTTGTTGGGCGCCTGCTGCGTGCCATTAAAGTTGTAGTAGTGCCACTGGTAGGTGCTGTATTTGTTGGCGCGAGCCGGGTACGTGAAGCTCGTGTAGACGTTGAAGTTCTGGCCGTTGTAGCTGAATTGCTCCTGCGCATCGGCCGACGTCAGGTGGTTCATCACCATGTCTTCGTACACCTGAATGCCCTTGCCGTGGAGCGCCGAAATGCAGCTTTGCAGCTGCGCCAGCGTGCCGTAGTGCGTAGCCACCGTGCCTTTTTGGTTGAATTCGCCCAGGTCGTAGCGGTCGTACACGCCGTAGCCAACATCGTTGGCGCCGCTGCCCTTGTAGGCGGGGGGTAGCCACAGGGCCGTGACGCCAGCCGCGCTCAGCTCGGTGGCTTTGCTGCCGAGGTTTTGCCACCAGGTGCCGGCGCTGGTGCTGGCGGGCACGTCCCAGTAAAAGCCTTGCATCATAATGCCGTTGGCTATTGTGGCGTTGCTGATGGTGGGGCCGGCAGCCACCGGCGCGCTTGGGGCGGTAGCGTCTTTAGCGCAGCTCGCGAGCAGTAGGAGAGACGCCGCGAGAGAAGCGCGGGCGGCTCCGCGTAGTAATGTTGGCATAAGGATGAGGGTGGGAATGAAGGATGCCACAATATTAGCAGGTGGCGCCGCGCTGACGTATGCATAATTCAGGCTTTTTTTTGACTCTGCTGTAAGTATAGAACATTGACTGTTAGGCACATAACTTATATAGTAAAGTCGCGTTTATATCGAGTTATAGATGTCTTCTGTAGCCGCTTGTAAATTGCCTTAGCAGCCCGCATATATTGCCAGGAGCAATACCTGCCTACCCCCACCTAATAGCCTGACTAATAGCCCGGCCGCTCGGGGCCAGAGAACAGCCGGAATACTGGCCGCTACCAGCTGCCAAGCCCGTGCCTGGTTAACTTCGGCCGGGGCTAACGCGTAAGGCTTCCTCACAACTTTCATCTGCATCATGCTCGCTCACATTCCTGACGCCGCCCGCCACCACGCGGCCCCCGCTACCTGGCTTAGCTCGTATTTTCTGTTCTCATTTGCCGATTATTTCGAGCGAGATAATATGCATTTTGGGCCGCTGCGAGTGTTTAACGACGACACCGTGGCGCCGCAGAACGGCTTTCCGCAGCACCCGCATTCCGAGATGGAAATCGTGACCATTGTGCTCGATGGCGAGGTCAACCACGAAGACACGCTGGGTAACCGTACTTCCATCAGGGCGGGCGAAGTGCAGCGCATGACGGCCGGTACTGGGGTGGCGCACAGCGAGATGAACCGCCAGGATGGCATCTCTACCAGCTCTGGTTTGTGCCCAGTCAGCGCGGCTTGGCCCCGAGCTACGAGCAGAAGGACCTTGGCTTTCTGAACAGTAAGAAAAATGAGCTGATACCGCTCGTGACGGGCCAAAAAGTGCTCGAAGACGTAGTATACATCAACTCAAACAGCACTGTTTACTGGGCGCGCCTCGATAAGGATAAAAGCATCACCTTCAAGACGTTTGCGCTGCGCCTGACCTTTATCTACGTCAAGCAGGGTAGCCTTACTGTTAATGGTACCGCGTTGGGGCCCAGCGACCAAGCGCGCCTCACAGCGGAGGAAGTAGTAGAGATTACGGCCACTAAAGACGCTGAATTTATTCTGATTGATTTGCCAGGC
>CALMOO010000880.1:0-4195 GCA_937871705.1 uncultured Hymenobacter sp. | reverse complement strand
ATGACCAATACCTTCCCCGATTCGCTCATTCCTAGCTACGATGCGGCACGGCTGCGCACGCTGCATCAGTTTCAAATTGTTAATACTACCCCGGAGCCGGTTTTTGACAGCTACGTGGCGTGGATTGCGCAACTTTTCAATACGCCTATCGCCCTCATCTCGCTGGTCGATGCCGACTACGTCTGGTTTAAGGCCGTGGCCGGGGCTACCGACATTCCGGGGCTGCCGCGCAATGAGAGCATGTGCTCGGCCGCTATTCTGGCCACGGAGCAGGTGATAGTGTCTGACTACAAGCCCGAAAGCTGCCGCCTTATCAAACCCGACGTGGCCCAGGCTATCGGCCTTAACTTCTACGCCGGGGTAGCGCTCGTAGCGGCCGACAACTCGCGCCTGGGCATGCTGGCCGTTATTGACAAGGAGGTGCGGAGTGTTTCGGAGGTTGAAATTAACGTACTCACGCGCCTGGCCGGGCTGGTGAGCCAGACCATAGAGCTGCGCTACCGCTACCTGGCGGCTGAGCAGCCCGGCGAGTGGGAAGATGCCCAGCACGAGCTCGCCCGCGCGCTCGACGACAACTCGGCCCTGGCGCGCTACCTCACCACCCGCAACCAGCGCATCGACCTGAACGACCCCGAAGTAGCCCAGCCCATCATGCACCGGCTCGAAAGCGTAGCAAAGGTGCTTGATAGGCGGCTGCAAGCCTGTGAAACAAGAGGTTGATACTGAAAAAGCCAGGCGTGTAGCCTGGCTTTTTTTTAAGCGGGTTGGTACGAATACGCCATTACTTGCCAGAGCTTACTGCCGGCGGCTTAAAAACCAGTCGAAAGGCTTGCAATGCGGCGGGGTGGTAGATGGTGCCGTGCGTTTCGGCGGGCATTGGGGTGTAGTGCCAGGTGATGTTGCGCTTGTTCGCCGCTTGCAGGGTAGCGGCCAGCTGCTTGGTGTCTTCGGCAATATCGGGCTGGCTGCTGGCGGCTAAATACAGGGTTTTGGCTGGCCCTGCGTAGGCACGCAGGACCTTATCGGCCTGGCCAACCAAGTACCGGTTGTTCCACCACAGGCTAGGGTCGAAGGCCAGATAGGTGTCGAACAAATCGGGCTCCTGCATAAGCGTTTCGACGATGAACAGGCCCGCCAGCGACTCGCCCACGATGGCCGTTTCGGGGGTAGTGCGGTAGCGCTGCCGGATGGCCGGCATCAGCTCGGTGCGAATAAACTGGCGGAAGGCCGCCGAGCCGCCCACGCGCGGCGCTATTTTTTTGTCTTCCGCGTTGGTCGTGGGACCCGTGAGGTCGCGGCGGCGCTCGGTATTCTCGATGCCGACCAGCAGAAAAGGCCGCATCGTGCCATTGCCAATTGATACTTGCATCAGCCCGGCCACATGCAAAAAGTCCTCGGCCAGGCCGCCAGCGGGCATGTACAACACGGGCAGCCGCAGGGTGGCCGACTCGGCGTAGCCGGCGGGCAAGTACACGTTGAGCCGCCGCGTTTCGCCCAAAACCTTGGACTCAAGCGTGAAAGTTTGGCCAATGCAAAGCGCCGCTAGTTGGCTCTGAGCGTGCGCCGGCCGATGTGGCCAGGCAAAAGCTGCCAGCAGAAGCATCAGCCGCAACCACGGCCGAGAAGGGGGGTAGGAGAGAGGAATGCGCATAAATAATATCTAGCAAACAGCCCGTTACATGGTATACTTCCGCCCTTTGTTCTGCTCTTTCAAGTACACCATCAGTGGCTGGAAATAATCGACCATGGCGCGGGCTGATAGGTCTTCGCCGGTTTTTTCCTTGAGCACGGTGCGCCAGTCGCGGCTGCTGCCGGGGCGCATAATGTCTTGCAAGAACTGGCCGACTTCCTTGCTGCCGTAGTAGTTGGTGGCGTGCGGGTCCTGGTGCAGAATCTTGCGGGCGATGTGGTCGTGCAGCTGGAACAGGATAACATAGCTCAGCGCGTAGTCATAGTACTGCGCGGGGTCGTCGTTGATGTGGGTTTTAGTGGCCGGGTCGAGGTATTCCTCGCCGCGGGGGGTAGGGGGCACCATGCCCTGGTACTGCTTGCAAAGCGCCCACCACTTAGCATTAAGCTGGTCGGCCGGCAGGTTTTCGGCGTAAAAACTGTTCTCCCACTCGCTCATCACGCCCGACGCAAACGGGATAAACGGCACGTATTGCAGCGCTTCCTTGAGCAGCTGCTGGGTCTGGTTGGTCGGCGTTTGGGCATCCACCAGCCCCAGGCCCACCAGGAAAGGCTTTTGCTGCGCGGCCAGGCCCATCATGCTGCCGATGGCCTCGTGGTAGGCGCGGTTGGCACCCTGGCGCAGCAGCGGCGGCACGTCGGGGTTAGTGTAGGTGAGGTAGTAGTAGATGTGGCCCAGCTCGTGGTGCGTGGTTTCGTACCACTCGGTGTTGGGCTCCACGCTCATCAGGCTGCGCACGTCCTGGCCCAGGTCCACGTGCCAGGCCGAGGCGTGGTTGTTCTTCTTGTAGGCCGCGCCGGGGGGTAGGGGGTAGAGGCTGCTCAGCTCGTAAAAGCTGACCGGCAAGGCTGGAAAGCCCAGGCTTTGATAGAAGCGCTCGGCTTGCTTCACGGGCCATTCCTTGCCTTTCTTAGCAATAACGGCGTCTAGGTTCAAGCCTTTTACCGTTACCATGCTGCCCCAGTCCTGGCCCCAGCGGTTGGGCAGCCAGTCGGCGGGTAGGTAGTCGGGCACCTGCTGGGCGTGGTATTTCTTGGCCAATTCGTAGCGCGCGTAGGTGTGCAGCTCGCGGTAAAGCGGGCGCAGCTCGGTGTTGAGCTGGCGCACGAGCTGCATCATTTCCTGGCGCGTGAGGCCGTAGTCGCTGGCCTGGTACGTGAAAAAATCGGGGTAGCCTAGCGCTTGCACGGTCTGGTTGCGCAGGTCGCGCAGGTTTAGCAAGCCCGCCTTGAGGGTAGGGCCGATGGCCTTGCTAGCTTCCCAAATCTGCTGACGCTTCTGCGGGTCGGTTTCGGTGCGCAGCAGCTCGTCGATGTCGTTGGTCGTGACACTTTTGCCTGCGTATTTATAGTCGAAGCCGTAAAGCTTTTCCGTTTGCTCCGCCTCGGCTTTGATGCGCCGCTTCACCACATCGGCCACGGTTTGGGGCGAATTGGCGGCGTTGTAAAGTGCCGTTTCGAGCTGCTTGCTTTGCAGCGGCGTCAGCTGGTCTTTGTGGGCCAGCAGCTCGCGCAGCTGCCGGATGTTGGTGGCGCTGCCCGTGAAGGCCGCCTGCCGCTCGTTGGCGCGGGCGGTGCGGTTGGCGTTGGTGGTGTCGCCGGGCACGATGTGGGTGTTGCTCTGCCACTCAGCTTCGCTCGACTGGGTATAAAGGCGCACGTACTCGGCGGTGTAGGTGGCCAAGAAGGCATCGGCCTGGGCACGGTAATTACCTGGCGCCGAGGGGGTAGGGGGCGGCGCAGCCGGCCTGGCCGCAGCGGAAGAACTGGTGGCGACGGGCGTTTTCGACGTGGGGGCACAAGCGGCGAGCAGGGCCAGCGGCAGCAGATAAGTAGCTTTCATAGGTAGCATAATTTAAGGAAAGTAGAAGCTTCGGCTGCGGTCAAAAAGCCAGCCTGGTGCACCTGCCTTGGCGGTTTAGCTGGAGGGTAGGCAACGGCGGCGGCCGAGCCGCGTAAAATTAGGTTGGTGCCGCTTACCGGCTCCGTTTAATTCAATATGAAAAAGATGACTTTGTTTCTGGCCCTCAGTCTCGGGGCCTCTGGCGCGCTTCTGGCGCAAACTACCCGGCCGGCTAAACCTAAAGCAGCCGCCCCGACCAAGCCTACTACCCCCATGACTGACACGAAAGCAAGCAGCGTCCAAGCCACTGTTCCCCAAGCTACTGACACCGAAATTCCGCATCCCGTACTGCCACTCTACAGCGGTTCAATCCCGGATTCTAAGCCCAGTCAGGTGCAGGAAAGCACCACCACCGAAGGCGGCAACCCTAGTGTTGCCAACGTTATTCAGCCCACCCTCACGGTGTATTTGCCGGCCCGCGAGAAGGCCAACGGCACGTCGGTTATCATCTGCCCCGGCGGTGGCTACGCGCGCCTGGCCATCGGCCACGAAGGCTACGACGTAGCTAAGCGCCTGAATGAGATGGGGGTAGCAGCCTTCGTGCTGAAATACCGCTTGCCCAACGACCGCAGCCAGCCCGACAAAAGCATGGCGCCGCTGCTC